>CAYYHB010000025.1:0-32092 GCA_964471395.1 uncultured Burkholderiales bacterium
CCGGGCCGCCGCTCGGGTGGAGGAGTCGCGCCAGCAGGTGGATCAGGCGACTTTGACCCTCAATGAGAAGGCCGAGGTGGCCGACAAGCAGGCCAACAAGATCAACCGCTGGGTGGCGGTACGCAACAAGATGCCCATGGTCGGCATGGGCAGCTTCATGGTCGGCATGAGCACCATCAATGCCGGGGTGATCATGCACAATCCCTGGCTGATGGGCATCGGCCTGGTGGGCTTTGCTACCTGCGCCGCCTGTATCGTGGGCATCGAGACCTGGAAGGTCAAGGGGCCTCGCATGCGGGCCGAGCACGACGCGCTGCTATCACGATACCAGATGCAGCAGAGCCAGTTGAGCGGCCTGACCTCGACTTACCAGCAGGCCCTGAAAGAGAAGACCGAGGCCGAGGCGATCTTGCGCAAGGAAGAGGCCCAGATCGACGAGTTGCAGCGCCTGCTCAAGCCACCCGCCCTGGGCGGGGTGAGCGAGCAGCCCACCGCGGTGGTCGTGGGCGGAATTCGCGTGCCCAAGCGCCCGATGGAAGACAAGAAGACGCTACTGTAGAATATCCAGCTCGCCCACGGCGCAGCGCACGCCTCCGCCAAGACGGGTTGAGAGCAGGGCGGCCGGAATCTCCACCACCTCGAACCCCTCCGCTTCGTAAGCCTGGCGCGCCGCCTGGTCGGTGCTGGCCCCGTAGACCGGCATGTAGACCCGCTTGACCCCCTGGTAGCTCTCGATCAGCACGTTCTGGTAGGTCAGATAAGGGCTGGAAAGGCTGCGCCCGCCCAGGTTGGGCATACGCACCACCTGGTAGCCCTTCTGAGCGAGCGTCTCGGCAAGTCGGTCGTAGCGGCCCTGCAGGTCCTTTTCCCGGGTCACCTCGCGCATGGTCTCCAGCTCGTTTGCGGGCAACCCGCTCACGCTCCGGGCCAGAGCTGGGGAGGCCACGGTGACGGTGTGGTCGTCCAGGAAGCCGACCCCGAGGTCAAGGTGGAAGTCGGTCTCTTTAGCCACGATCACCCGGCGCCCGAATTCGGCCTCAAATCGTGCCACCACCTGCTCAGAGGTGAGGTTGAGCCGGCGGGCGTTGTCGGAGATGGTGTCGTGGCTGAGCAGCACGTGGCGTCCGTTGGCCACCACGTTGCCGCCCTCGAAGTCGAGCGTGGAGCGGCGCACCAGGATGCCAGGATGGTTGACCAGGCTGGCCGGCGCGGCCCCGGTGCCCTGCAGGATGACCCGGTTGAGGTAATCATCCACTTTGCCATCGTCACGAAACGAGTGGGGGAGGAGGACCACCTCGCGACCGTCCGACTCGCGCGTGAGCACCACCGCCCCGTCGCGCGACCACATGCTCATGCCCTGGTAAAGCTCCTCGCGGCTGGAGCGAAGTCCCATGGTGTGCAGCTCGATGCGTTCGGGATTGGTTACCCGGCTCTGGGCGATCAGCTGGCGCAAAGCTGATTCCCCGCCCGATTCGACCACGATCTCGAAGCGCACGTCAGGGGGCAATTTGGTGAGCAGGTCGCCGAACATCGCCTCGTGGGCCCGGGCTGCCCGCGGGTCGGACTCGGCAGGCCACTGCAGGCGCACAGCCTGGATGCGTCCGCGGGTATTGTCCAGCACCCGCACGGTCCCCAGATCGGAGGTGCCCACGCTCACCTGGTAGGCATGCCGGGGCTGTACCCGGATGGAGCTCTCGTTGCGGGGGATGCGCCAGCCGCCCTCCACCGTCTCGCGGTCCCAGTTGCCGCCATGATGGTGCTCGATGCCCTGGCCGGGGAACTGGAGCTTGCCGCCCCCGTGTCCGAACTGGTCGAACTCGAAGGACTGGGCCGCAACCGGCTGGTTCCAGGCCCCGGCCTGGGCTGGCGTGGCCAGCGCTCCGGCCAGCGAGAGGGCGGCCATCAGCCCGGTGGCCAGGCCCACCGCCGGATGGAGCTTGCGGGAAGGCTCGCTTTCGCGGGCGCTGAGCTGCACGCGATCGACCGGCTCGCCCTGCTCTTGCGGGCGAACCAGCGTGGGGCGGGCTCCGGGCGGAGCCATACTCGCCAGCCTGGATGCGATCTGCATGGGTGGCAGTATAGAATGCCGGCTTTAGCAGGGAGTGGAGGAAGTGTTAACTTTCTTCGAGTCTAAAACCCCAGCTGAGCCGCCGAGGTAGGTGGCGGCAGGCGACCGGCCTGCACGTCCTGGACCAGCTTGAGCACGTTGGCATTGATGGGGTCGGAGCCGTCCAGCGCGACGGCCCTGCGGGCCGCCTCCTGCGCTGTCTCGAGCTGGCCCCCGAGAAGACATGCGATGGCCAGGTTGGCCTGCAGCCCCCCCTCCTCCGGCTCGCTCTGGCAGGCCTGGCGCGAGACCTCGATGGCCTCGGCGAACGAGCCCAGCTTCATCAGCGTGATGGCGCACTCGCGGGCCACGTCGCTCTGGTCGGCCTTGAGGGCCAGGCTGGCGCGGAACTGCTCCAGAGCTTTCTGGTGCTGCCCCAGCGCTTGATAACCCTTGCCCGCGAACCACATGGCCGGCCAGCTCTCGGGAGAGGCCTCGAGGTGGCGCTCGAGCAGCGCGATGCCCTGCTCCACCTGGGAGCGGTGCTGAGGGCTCAGCTCCTGGCGCCGCTCGTGCAGCTCGATGCGGGGCTCGAGCAGGGCCAGGCCGCGGTGGTAGAGATCGCCCCGATCCTCGATCCAGACGCGCAGCTCTTCCAGCTTCCCGCGCTCGGCCTCAGGGCGGGCCAGCTCTTGCTCGAGCAGGGCCAGAGCGGCGGACGGGTCCTCGCGACGCAAGAGGCAGTTGACCAGGCCCGACACGATCGACAGGCGCGAGGACAGTCCGTCAGCCTCGAGGGCATCGCGCAGCTGGCGCTCGATCTCTTGAGCCAGCCGGCCCACGAGTTGAGTCTGGTCGGCCTCTTGCTCAGCGTAGGCCAGCCAGTATTGCAGGGCCCGGGCCAGGTTCTCGCGGCCCGGCCCGTAGCGGGGCCAGCTGTTGCATACCCGCCGGAAGGCCAGCTCGGCTTGCTCGAAATCGCCCGAGCGCACGGCCTGGGCGCCTTCCTCGGTCAATCGCTCGACCTCCTCAGCCTCCAGAAAGCGCGGCAACTGCAGGCTCTTGCAGCCGCGGCAGGTCCAGCCATCGACGGCCACCGGCCACTCGTCCCAGACCGGGCAGCTGAAGGTCGTGATCAGGGCCTCTTCGAGGACGCCTCCGCACGTTCCGCAGGGCTTGACCGAGGCTCGTGAGGCTCCCACACTGTCGAGCGGGAGCTGCACGGGAAAGTTGCGAGCCACCTCGAGGTCGCTCAGAACGAAGCTGGTCACAGGGCTCTGGCCATTGGGAGCATTTCAGCCCGCTGTTTCGCTGGCCGGCCCGGTCACTCCTCGAAGCCGCTGCCCCCGATGAACTCGCGCAGCACCGAGTTGGCCGGAATGCGGTCGGGGAAGACGGGAACGAAAAGGTCGAGAAAGTGCAACAGCTCGTAGGCCCGCACCCGGGAGGGGTGGCTGCGAGGCACCTCCAGCAGGTAGCGCCAGGCAAACGGTTTCAGCACCGTGCTCTCATAGACCAGGGTAGAGTTGAAGATGGCGTCCGCCCGTTCTTGATGGGGAAAGATCCAGCGCTCCTCGCCGGCCCGCACCTTGGGCCAGCGCTCGATCGTCTCGGCCGCCGAGGTGCCTCGATAGCGCCGGTCACGTACCAGACGACGCAGCAGACGAGCGTCGGAGGTGAAGACTCGGTTGCGCTCGTCGATGACCAGCTGGGTCAGAGCCGACACGAAGATGCGGAAGGGAGTTACGCCGGGCAGTAGCTCGGGATTGAGGGCGTGGATGCCCTCGAGTACGAGCACGTCCTGAGGTCGCAACTGCACCGTGACCCCCTCGCTCTTGCGCTGGCCCCGAACGAAATCAAAGCGCGGGACCTGTACTTGTTGTCCTGCCGCCAGGGAGGCCACCTGCTCGGCGATGAGGGTGCGGTCCAGGGCCTCGATGGTCTCGAAGTCAAAGTCGCCGTGCTCGTCGCGAGGGCAGTGCTGGCGTTCGAGGTAGTAGTCGTCCAGCGAGACCAGGATGGGCCGCAGCCCGTTGACCTGCAGCTGCACCGCTAGCCGCTTCACGAAGGTGGTCTTGCCCGAGGAGGAGGGACCGGCCACGCAGACGATGCGCTGTGTCTGATCAAGAGCGGTCACGGCGTCGGCGATCTCGGCCAGTTTTTTTTCGTGCAAAGCCTCGGCCATCAAGATGACCTGAGGAATGCGGTCTTCGAGGCTGGCAGCATTCAGGTCACCCACCGAGGTGACGCCCACCAGTCGGTTCCAGTCGCGCGTCTCGCGGTAGGCCTCATAGAGGCGTCGACAATCCACTCCGCTGGGGATGGGAGAGGTGATGACCGAGCCCGGGAAAAGCAGGATCAGCCCGGGCGGATAAGCGATGACGCGGCAACCGCGGGCCTGTCGGGTGTTGGGGGCGTAAGGGCCGTGCTGCAGATCGGTGAAGCCGTCCAGGCCGACGAGGTGGACCACGGCACTGGCCCAGGCCCGCAGAAGACCCTTGCGATAGCCATAGGGGTCCTCTACCCGGTTGGCCACGGCCTCCACCGAGACGACGCTGTGACGAAAGCTGAGATCCGCATCGGCCAGCTCCTCGAGCAGGGTGGTCAGGCGCGAGGCCATCGCCTCGAGGTTGACCGGCTCGGAGCTGTCGACCTCATAGAAGTAGCCGCCCAGCAAGGATTGGCCAACCGTCAGGCGCACGCCGGGAAAATGGTTCTGGCACAGATACTGCAGCATGTGGGCGGCGGTGCGCCTCAGGATCTCCTGCCCTTCCCGGTGCTCGGGGGTGACGGCCTGCAGGAAGGATTCTCCATCCAGTCGGGTGTGCAGCGAGACCAGGTGGTTGTTCAGCGTGGCGGCCAGCACATTGTGCTCGTCGACGTAGATTTGACCCAGAACCTCGGCAATCGAGGTGCCCTCGGGCACTTGATAGGTTTCCCCGTTGAAGTGGACGGGGATTCTTCCGTTGGACATCGGTTGAGGCTGATTCGGGCCGGGGTGATTGCCTCCTGCGCCCGTCAGGACCCTGCCTTGCGCACCCGCACGCCCCCCACCCAGACCGCGCCGCTGGTCTGCACCACCCCGCTGTTGGCGGGCCGGGCCACCTCCAGAAGCTCGGCCAGGGAGGATTGCAAAGCCTTCTCCTTGTTCTCGCCCCCGGTGGTGCGCTGCACGTAGATCAGCTCGTAGCGTTTCATCAGCGTCTCCAGGTCGCCTTTGACGGCGCCCGAGGCCAGGGCCTGGCCGATCTCCTTGCGGATGGGGGAGAGGGCATCCACCTTGCCGGTCATCTCATACTCGCGGACGGTGCGCTCCAGACCCTGATCCAGGGGCTCGTCGAGCCCGAGGGCGTGCACGATCACGGACAGGTAGTTGGGCTCGTGTAGCCGGAAGCTGAACCCCTTCACCTGCTCGAGTAGATCCCCATGCTCTTCCCCGCGGGCTTTGGACCGCTGGTAGACGGCCTCGGCCAGGCGCAGCTCGTCCTCTTGCTTGAGCCCGGTGCGAGGATCGTTCTGAAGCCCCTGCGACCAGCTCTGGCCGGGTCCGCGCCAGGCGCCCCCGCGGATCAGCTCCTCATCGCTGCCTGGCCGTCGGGCCAGCTCTTTTAGCTCGCCGAGCAAGCTCGAGGGGTTGTCCTCGGGGCGGGCGACCTGCATCACGAGCTGCACGCCGGCCGCCAGACCCTTCACGTGGGCGCCCTCCTGGCGGGTCTTCTCCCAGTCGCTCTCGTGGGGGCCAAGTGCGGCCATCTCGTGTTGCAGCGTTGTCACGTAGCCGCTCTGCCGGGCGGGGGGCAGGCTCTCCATCTCCATCATCACCACGTGGGCGATGGCCGGGTCCTGGAAGGTGCCCACCAGCTTGCGGAACAGGCTTACCCGACCCGGGTCCTGGTGCAGGTGGGCGTTCTCGATGCGCACGCAGTCGAGGGCCCACTCGCGGTCGTCGGGCTGCATCTCGGGGTCGATGCGACCGGGCGACTTGAGGATGCGCTCGAGGGCTCCGGCGTAGTCCCGGGCTGCTTGCGGCAGCGTGATGGGACGCCGCG
Source organism: uncultured Burkholderiales bacterium (assembly GCA_964471395.1). Lineage (GTDB taxonomy): Bacteria > Vulcanimicrobiota > Xenobia > Xenobiales > QWHO01 > QWHO01. The sequence continues at coordinate 6,097 of CAYYHB010000025.1, forward strand.
GCTGGGTCAGGGGCACCATGTAGCGCTGCTCCCCGAGTAAACAGTGGGCGTCCCCATCCATAAAGCGGCCCACTTCTTTGCTCAACTCGCTCAGCTCACCCCCTGGGAAGCGGGCTTCCAGGGGCTGGCCCGGGTGGGCCCTGAGCAGGTTGCGCAGCACTTCCACCCGGTCTTCGCTGGAGAGCTTGCCGAGCGCGCCGCCGCTCGTGGTGAGGGCGCCCTGGACCCACTGCAGAGAGCCGGCCAGCGACTCGTCCGACTGCTTGCGACCCATCCGGTGGAAGCAGGCCAGGTCGCCCAGCGAGGCGCCCTGTGGTGCCAGTCGCTTGAGCCGGGCCAGCTCCTCGCGGTCGCCCTCGAGGCGCTCCAGGGCCAGACCTTCGTCGGCCGAGGGAGCGGTCGCCGGGCTGGCCGACATCGGGAGAGCCTGAAATGACACCGGGCGAAGCTGCATGGCAGGGAATCTTCGACACCACGAGCGAACAAGCCTCGCTCACTCGCAAGGAGGACCGCTGCCATGGCCGAGACCCTGACCGTCACCCCCTCGATGACCCCCCAGGAGATGCGCGACTACTACCTGTCCCAGACCCGGGCCAGCATGGAGGCCTGGCAGAAGGCTCACTTCGAGTTCGAGCAGTATCCCCCGTTCGCCCTCGACGAGGAGGGCCCGGTCGAGTTCCGCTTCACCCCCGAGCTGGCCCAGAGAATTGGCCTGCGCGAGCAGGTGCGGGCCTTCGCCGAGGAAGCGAAGGTCTCCACAGCCGGTGTGCGCGAGAACCAGAACGTGCTCTGCCCGTGGGATCACCGCTATCGCATCAACGAGTACATGTTCAGTTTGCTGGCCGAGTGCCTCAGCCGGCTGGTCAAGGAGCTGCAGCCCCAGCGCGACTTCCCGCAGCTTTCGGTGGGTGAGGTGCGCGAGCGGCTGGGGGCTTTTGCGGCCACCATCGAGGAGACGTTCGACCGTCCGCTGGAGGAGATACTCCCCTTCGTCCAGGCCAATGCGGTGCGCATCGTGGGGGGCGAGGTGCGCTCCAACACCCCTCGTTTTGTGGATCTGGTCAGCCGCATCTATGCCGCCAATGGGCTCTACGTCTTCCTCACCGAGAAGCCGGGCGACACCAGCTGCATCTTCATCTGGAGCTTTCTGACCTACATGCTCGGCCTTTCCGGCGGCGACTACTTCACCTCCAGCCATGGGGCTCCCCAGAAGCAGAGTGACAAGATCCTGGCTCCCGATGGGGCCCAGTATCTGCCCCCGCTGTACGCCCGCATCGTGGAGCACCTCGAAGAGCTGCTCGCCACCATTGAAAGGGAAGGCTACACCGTCAAGCTCTCGGCAAAAAGTGACCCGCACCTGCTGCGGCGGCTGAGTTACTCACGCATGGCCCGCCTCTACGCCGAGTACCTGCGCATGGGGCCGGCCTCGGCCCAGGCCCTCAAGCACGTGCACCAGGCCATCGACAGCGGCCTGCGCCTCAAGCTCGACTTCTTCGGAGGCTCGGGCTACAAGACCACCTCGGCATTTCTCAATGAGCTGGGCATCGAGCAGGTCTTCGAGGGCGGCTACATCCGCACCGAGGAAGATCCGTTCTTCCACAACATCGGTTTTCGAGTCAGCCAGAAGAAGGGCTCGCAGGAGTACGAGGTGGTGCACGACAGCGTGGACGCCAGCCTGCCCGGGGTGGTCAAGACGGCCGGCTATGACCGGCTGCTCGCCAACGCTCCCCTGGGCCAGGTGGTCTTCAACGTCGACCCCGACGCCGACCGCTTCGTGGCCGGCCAGGTGGTGCCGGTCGGCGAGGTCGCGGCCCTGGACCGCTGGGGCATCCTGCACCTTCCTCTGGGCCAGGATCGCCACTTTGCCATCTACTCGCCCAACCAGTTCTTCTTGATGCTGGCCGAGAACGACCGGGCCACGGCCGTGGACGAGGGCTTCTGGAACGACTATGCCAACTTTGACGTGCACACCTACGTCTCGGCCCTGAGCTGGGACGAGTGGGCCGCCTTCCACAAGATCCCCGTGGTACGCGTGCCGGTGGGCTTCAAGGAGATCGCGGCCGTGAACCGCCAGGTGGAGGAGTCGATGGTGAGCCGGCCCGGCCAGCCGGCCCAGGTCACCACCGAGCTGGGCGAGACGGTGGTGATCGGAGCCCATCCCAAACTCCACCACGCGGGCGAGGAGTCGGGCGGCAAGATCGGCGGCCCCCGCCAGCCGGTGCCCAACGTGCTGGGCCAGCAGATCCTGGCCATGCGCGAGAAGTCGAGTGGCGAGGCCTGCGTGTCGGCGGTCGTGCTGGTCAGCCGGCTGTGGAATCAGAAGGTGGCTTACCTGCACACCTACCTCGAGCAGATTTTCCAGCACAACGGCATCACCAACCCGATGGAGACACGGGGCGACAAGGTGCACTACAACGAGGCCATCTTCGACCCTGACGAGCTGGCCAGAGCCAAGAAGGCCGGCATCGCCGAGCGGGTGCGCTACAACGACTTCTTCCAGCAGCTCGCGCGTCAGCCGATCGAGGCCATGCGCTCACAGTTGATCGCCGCCATGCCGAAAATGGCCGAGGATTGGAAACGGCTCGAGCGGGTGGACTTGTGGTCGGACGGGCTGCAGTTCTGGTTCGCGCCCGGAGGCAAGGTGCGCGATCTGTGCGTGCGCCCCTCGGGGACCGACGCCAAGACCAAGATCTACCTCGATGGCACCGACAAAGAATACCTCGAGCGCATCTTCACCGAGAGCTTCCGCGACTTCGTGCCACCGCAATAGGAGTTTCTTGGGGCGGCAGCCAATTTCCGTTCTGTGGAACTGCGGCCCAGCTCTTCAGGTCCCGGTCTATCGGCGGTCGGCCCATCGGTCGATCGCAAGGCGCTTCGACAGTTCGCGGAGGCGAATCGGGCAGAGCCGGTTGATCGAGCCGATCCGGTTCGGGCCGATCAGGAGAAGCTCATTGAGGAAGCCGGGAGGGCTCAGGTCGAGGGGCGGGCCGGGCGAGCCGGGGCTGCACATGCCAAACGCTTGCGCGAGCGGCTTCAAGCCGGGCCAGAGCCCGGAGCCAGGGATGACGTCTGGGCGGAGGATTTTGGCGGTTTCCTGCTCAAGGGCGATGCCAACTTCGCCAAACGAGGCGCGGTCGATTTTAAGAAAGAGATCAAAGGGCTCGATGACGATCTGAGGCCCATGAGGGCAGGCGGCTTTCCGTTTGCCGATCCTCTGATGATGATGTTGATGGAAGCCCTGGCCGATCCGCTCGACAAGATTCCCGAGGCGGACAGGGAGCTCAAGTCCTGGAAGGACGCTCCAGAGCGAACCACCACCGAGCTCGGCTTCTCCTGGGGCAAAGTGGACCAGTCCACCTTCAACGAGAAAGTCAAGGAGCTGGAGGCCAGGCTCTCCGACCCGGAAGCCACCGAAGTCGCTCGCTATCGCCTGGGAGGTGGCATCAACGGCACCTACATCGTGGTGCTCTCCAACGGGGCGGTTGGGGTCTGGAAGCCGGTGGAGCGCGAGTCGCAGAAGAAGCTTCGCGATCAGCTCGAGGAGGATCATCAGGGTCGCCGCGAGGTGGGGGCCTACCTGGTGGACAGCGCGATGGGCCACATGGCCCGAGTTCCCCCGGCGGTCTTCCGAAAGCTGGGCGAGCAAGAAGGCGCTCTGCTCTGCTTCGTTCCCAAAGCCCAGAACGCTCGACTGAGCCCCTCAGGAGGGCAGATTCTGGGCGATGCGACCCAGCCGGCCTACAAGAAGCTGGCTGTGTTCGACCACACCATCGGCAACGTGGACCGCCATCAGAACAACTGGTTGGTCGTGTCCGAGTCGGGGGAGATCTCCCCCTCGGAAGCTGCCGCCTCGCCCGTGCCCATCGATCACGGCCTCTGCTTTCCCCTCAAGAACGAGCCTCAGGGCTTTCATAACTTCAATTTCTCCAACCAGGTCGAGTTGGGCGAGGAGGAGCGCAACGGGCTGCAATCTCTGATGGAGGCCCGGGCGACCCTGGAGCCTGCCCTGCTCGAGCTGGATATCAAACCGGAGGCGGTCGAGGGCATGTACCAGCGGGCCCAGACGATGCTCGACGGCGGCAAGACCACCAATGCCTGGCGCGGAAAGGGAGATGGGCCTGAGGCCGAGTTGGCTTCCATGATGAAGGAGCTCGAGAGGTTGATGGGCGGCCTTGATCCATTTCGGGGCCGGGACCCGCTTGGCGGGGCTGGATGGGGAATGATGGGCATGCCGGGAATGATGATCGGAATGCCACTCTTGCTCCCCGCCCTACCGGGTTTGGGTTTTCCGCCTGTGCATCAAAAGAAACTGATTCTGGATGCTCCGGCCGAGGACAAGGGGGCCCTCGATGCGGCCCTCAATGCGCTTCACGACCTGGGCGACGATGCCTTTAAACGCGCTCGAGTGCAGATCGTCATGGACGATTCCGCGCCCGGCCTTCGGCATGAGGAGCCTCCTGAGCGGTTCGGCCCTGGAGCCGTGAGACCCGAAGGCGTGCCCGATGACATGGCGGACAAGTTTGCTCAACTCGTCAAAGCAAAGCTTGCGGACCAGGCCAATAAGCCCGAGTTCCTCGACCATTCTGCCGCGCCAGGGTTACCCGGTGAGGCTGATCTCGCTAAGAAGAAGCGAGCCTTGGGCAGTGAGCCCTGAAGGCGACCCCGGCTGGGTTGGCGCGGTCGTCAAGGTTGTGGCCCTCGATGCCACAAGCTCTCCCGAGGTGGTCTGCGTCGTGCGATTGAAAGACGGCCAGGCGGTGGCTCACCCGGACTCATTCCCCGAGTGGGAAACCGAAGGTGTGCTCGGGCGCAGCCAGTCGGGCCGGGTCTATCCCCGAGACGGACAGAAATTTCTCGATGAGCTTCCCTATGCCTATCGGTCGGCTTACCTCTGGGCCGAGCCGGCTCAGTCATAAGGGTCTTCATCCTCCCAGTACGGAAACGAGTGCCAGACCAGGGTGGGGCGCTCGGGATCGCTGCTGGCAGCCGCCAGCCCGCTCTTGTAGCTCTCGCGGAACTCCACCGCGCCTTTTTCCGGATTGTAGAGTCCGGCCACGCCGCTTTTGTAGCCCTCCGACCACTCGGCTTTGCCGGTGGTCGGGTTGAGCACGGCCGCGACGCCGCTCTTGTAGGCCTCGCGGAACTCCGGTTGGCTGGCCCCGGGCTCGAGAATGCCCGCCACGCAGCCCTTGTAGCTCTCCTGGAAGACCACCCTGTCGCCCACGTAAACGCCGGCAACACCGCTCTTGTAGGCCTCGTACCACTCGGTCTGGCCGCTCTGGACGTTGTAGACGCCGGCCACCCCGCTCTTGTAGGCCTCGCGGAACTCCACCCGGCCCGTCCCAGGGCTGTACACTCCGGCGACCCCGCTCTTGTAGCCCTCGTGCTCTTCGAAGATGCCGCGGGTGGGATTGTAGACCACCGCTACGCCGCTCTTGTAGGCTTCCTTCCAGCGCGCTTCCACCTTCGTGCCCGGCTGCGGGGGAGGGCCCAGGTCGAGCGCCCGGGCCGGCGCGCTCAGCTCAGAGGGGGACAGCTCCAGCTCGATTCCCTGGCCAGGATTTTTCTTCTCGACCCGCACCCCGCCCACCAGCACCGCATCGCCGGTATCCTTTACGGCCGATGGGGCGTGGCCGGCGGCGGCGGCCTGGAGGATGCTGTCGTCGAGCACCCGGTGCAGGCCTTCCAGGCTACCGGCGGCCCGGGCCGCCGGGCCCAGGTCGGGATCTTTCTGCAGGAAATCTTCCAGCGATGTGCGCCAGGCCGGACCGGCCCAGGTGGCGGCGGCCTGGCTGATCACAGCCAGCACGGCTCCGGGGCGGGGCTCGCCCAGCCTGTCCACCTCGGTCAGGGCGGCCATGGCCAGGGCCGTCTGGCTCCAGTCGGCGTTGGGGCCGCCCAGTCGGGTCAGCGATTCGAGCTTGTTCGCGGCCGGGTGCTGCAGCGCCTTGAGGGCCCCACGGCAAAGATACAGGCGTTGGTTCAGGTCGGGCGTGGCCCGAGCCATGGCCAGGGCCGCTCCGGCTACGCTGGGAGAGCGCTCGAAGGCCCGCCAGCCGGCTACCGCCACCCGGGCCTGGTCGTCGGCCTGGCTCCAGGGCGTGGCCAGCACCGCGGCCAGGAAGGGCCGGGAGCGATCCACCAGGGAGATGGTTTCGGCCGGAGCCAGCATCGGACGGAGCTTGTCGAGCAGGGCCGCGGGCTTGAGCTCGAGGGCGGTCAGACCGGTGGCTACCGCCTTCTCGTCGCTGACCCGGGTCAGCAGGCCAAGCTGGGCCGAGGGCTCCACCTGGTGCAACACCCGGGCCACCTCCCGGGCCGGAACGGCCGCAAGGTCCTGCACGGCCTGCTGCACTGAGAAGGGCTGATCGAGCTGACGGGCGGCCGCCCTCAGGGCGATGGCACGCACCTCGTCGGGGGCCTGGTCAAAGCCAGCCGCGAGCCGGGTGGCCGGCTGGTCGCTGGCGCTTCGGAGCAGGAAGTCGCCCAGTTTACAGCCGTCGCCGGGGGGCAGGCTCTCCTCGGAGGCCAGGAAGCGAATCAAGCTGTCTTTCTGGCCCAGGCTCTCGAGGGTGTGGCGGTCGAGCTTCTCGCGCACGGCCGGGCTCAGCTGCAGGCCGTCCAGGGCCTGGTTGAAGGTCGGATCGCCCAGCGCGTCAAGGGCGATGCGCACCGATCCGGCCGGGGCATCCTTGAGGGTGGCGGCCCATTCGGCCGGAGTGGTCGGTGCGGGTTGGGCGGCGTGGCGCAACAGCCAGTCCGAGTCGGGGGCCACCCGGCCCAGCAGGCCTGTGTCGGGCAACTGGGCAGCCAGGGGGGGCGCGGTCGAGGGGCCGGCCAGATCGCGCAGGGCCAGGGCCACCCCCGCTAGACCGACCAGGTCAGCCGTGACGCCGTTGGCCAGCACGCCCAGCGAGTGCTGCAGCACCGCCAGACGGGTGGACGGAGGCTGGCTTGCCGCGCGGGCCATGCCCAGCGCCCGCCGCTCGCCCTCGGCGGGATAAAGCGTGTCCAGCCTGTCCAGCGAGCGCTCGGCCTCGGCCAGATTGATCTGGTCGCGCTTCCAGAACTTGAGCCGACAGGCCTTGCTCTCCCGATGGCCGCGGGCTGCCTCCTGGCGGAATGGTGACAGATTGTCCATCTTGACCAGCTTAGCCTGGCTGGCTGAAAGAAAGCTGGAGGCAGTCCCTGGCAGGTCTTGGAACCTCATGGCTCTCTCTGAGCCTTCTGATCAATCTGGCCCGCAAGGGGACGACCGAGTCCTCGGGCAGCTTCAGCCTGGATCCAGCGATGGCGGTTCGGGTTGACCTCGTCGGCGTCTACGCGGTCGTGTCGTAAGCCGTTTCAGCCCGGTTTCAGGTGCTTCAGGCATACTCCAGGCATGAGTAACGAGAACGTCAGTCATCCGACGATGCGCGAGCTCCACGGTTGGAGCTGAGAATGCGGAGCATCGAAATGACGAGCGGCAACAAATTTAAAGTAGCTCTGGCCGCGGCCATGATGACCACCTTCGCTGCCATTTCGGTGGCCGGCGAGGTCGGCTGTGCGGAGCACGAGCCGATCGACACGGTGCTGACGATACCTCCGCCGGACACGAGCGGGCAATGGGTGCGCACGACCGAACAGGGCCCGCTGACCATCGCTCACCGCGGGGAGAGCGTGAGATATCCTGAAAACACGATGGCTGCGTTTCGCGCCGCGATAGCCGCCGGGGCGGAGCTCGTCGAGAACGATGTCTACGTTTCCGCCGACGGCGTCCCGGTCGTGATCCACGACGAGTCCGTCGACCGCACGACCGACGGCACCGGCCTGATAACCGCGATGACCTCCTCCGAGATCGCCAAGCTCGATGCTGGAAGCTGGTTTTCGCCGTCCTTCGCCGGCGAGCACGTGCCAACTCTCGCCGAGCAACTCGACGAGGTCAAGGCGCATCCCGGGACGGTCCTCTTGCTGGAGGTTAAGAAAGCAGACCGCGACCAGATGGAGATCATCATCGGCCAGGTCGAAGAGCGCGGAATGCTCGACCAGGTGCTTCTTCAGAGCGGCAAGAAGCAAGTGCTCGTCGACTCTTACTCGATCCAGCCCGAGCTCGATATCGCCTTGCTCGCACCGGCTACCGACGACGCGGTGGAGATCGCAAGGCAGTATCACCTGTCGTCCTTTAACCCGGATTGGACCAGCCTCTCGAGCCACCTGCATATCATCGGCGAACTCAACGCTGCCGGTGTTGGCGTCATGCCGTGGACGGTCGACGATCCGACGGAGTGGACTGCAATGGATTCCGCCGGAGCTGATGGCGTCATCACGAACAAGGCCGCCGAGCACGTTGCCCACCGCGCCGTGGCGCATCCATAGGCTCCGCCCACCATAAGCCCGAGCCCTGGTCGGGCCCCAGGAAGGTATCCCCCGAAGCTTCCAGGAACCCGCCCGGATGAGCCTCGACCTGTTCTTCGAGGAGCCCCTGCCTGATTCCGTCCACTGGCGCCTCCTTCGCTGCGGCCAGGAGAGCCATTTCGAAGCCAGGCGGCTGCCTGTCGAGATGCGCAGCCAGAAGGTATCTCTGGAGGCCCTGCGACAGGCTGCCCGCGGTTTCTCCGAGGCCCTGGACCAGGTGGGCGATTCTCTGGGAAACTGTTTTCCGGCCGATCTCTCCAAGGTGCTCAGAACTGAGCCGGTAAGCTGTTGGTTCGCTGGAGAGACACCGTGGGAGCTGGCCCGCATCGCGGGGGTTCCCCTGGCTTACGGTCGCTCCCTGGCGCGCCGGGTGCGCAGGGCCGGAGAAGAGGTCGTGCCGCGGGTCGGCGGGCCGGCGCGGGCCGCCCTCGTTCACGATGGAGTCTGCCAGTCGCCAGCCGGCCTGAACGGTCTGTTTGAGGTTTCGGTGCACGCCGCCAGCGAGTTCCGTGCCGTGCTCTCCTCGGAGGACTACGCCGTGGTCCTGGCCTCGGGCTCGTTTGAGCCCTTTCGCTCGCTGGGGCGGCACTACGTTCCCCGGCTGGTCGTCCTCCACGGGAACGATCTGGAGCCCCTGACCCGGGCCCTTACCAAACTTGGCGTCGACACCATGCTCGCCACCCAGTGGGAAGTGCCCTGGGAGTGCTGTGCGGCCTTCCTGACCGATGTTCTGGCTCAGATGCGGGAGGGTGCCGACCTGGGCGAAGCGGTAGGTGGCTCCCGTTCCAAGTTCCGCGATCCCTGGCGCACCGATCTGAGTCTCTGGCTGCTAGGCAATCCGCGGCTGAGGATCGCCGATCTTCTCCCCAGTCGCCTGGAGCAGTCCCGAACGCGGTCGGCCCAGGTTCGGCCTGCCTATTTGCTGCACTTCCTCGAGGGGCCCGAGGCGGGCAAGACGGTGCCTTTGTTTGCAGCCTTGCTGTCGGCCGGTCGCCCGTTGTCGGTAGGCGGGCCAGGACCTCACGACAACGACATCGACCTCGACGACGACACGATCCCCTGCCGCTGCTTCTGGCTTGAGGGGCAGGAGGGCCGATTGGTGCTGAGCGGTTCGGTTCTGGTCAATGGGTTACCGGTTGTCGGCAAGCTGGCGCTGGAGGGCGGCGAGTTGCTGGAGGTTGGACAGACCCTGATGCGATTTCAGGTCTGCGAGCGCCGCTCTCGTTCGGCAGCCACGGCCCCGACGCCCGGCCCGCTCCCAGCCGCGAGCCGCTACTGGTTGGAGCTGGTCGGTGGGGACCAGCGGTTCTCCATTGACCGCTCCCAGACTCTCGTGGGGCGCGCTCTTGATTGCGACCTGGTGGTAGCGGATGAGACTGTCTCTCGGCGCCATTGCTTGCTAGTGCGCTCGGAGGGGAATCACTGCCTTCGCAAACTGGGAGGTGGCCTTACTCTGGTCAACGGGCTCGTAGTTGAGTCCGAGACTCGACTGCGTCACGGGGACCGGCTTCAGCTGGGAGAGTCCTCCGAATGGCTCTTTCTGGACGCGCGGCGTCTCCCGGGCTCTGGCCCCGCAGATTGACGGCAGGGGAGAATCGCTGAGCTGAGGAGCTTCGCCAGATTCTTGCTCGCCGCCCTTTTTACGTACATCGGGGTGCTCCACCTGGTACGGCCCGATCCCTTTGTGCAGATCATGCCTCCCTATCTGCCCTGGCATCTCGAGCTGGTTTACCTGTCGGGAGTTTTCGAGATCCTTGGCGGCCTGGGGCTGCTGATCCCCCGGGTCTCCAGGGCTGCCGCCTGGGGCCTGGTGGCCCTGCTGGTGGCGGTCTTTCCGGCCAACCTGCATATGGCGATGAGCGGCATCCAGGTGGACGGGTTTCCCTCCCGGCCATGGATGGCCTGGGCCAGACTCCCATTCCAGGCCGTCTTCATCGCCTGGTGTCTCTGGTGCACCCGGGGCGAGCGCCAGGGGTAGGCTCAGGCCTTCTCGGCCCGAGCCTTCAGGCCCTCCACGAAGCCCTGGAAGGCGGCGCTCATGTCGGGGATGCTGGGCCAGATCAAAGGCAGCATCAGTCCGCTGAACTCCTCGCGCAGGGTGAAGCGATTGCCCTCGATGGTGAAGGAGCGCACGCCCTTGAACAGCCCGAGCGGCATGCCGCCCACCCAGGTCATGCGCTTGCCGGGCCTGAACTCGTCCACCTTCACCGGGAAGGCGCGTCCGGGGTTGAGCTTGGAGCGCACGGTGAGCTTCTGGCCGGGAGCGATCACGCCGTCGATCCCGTTCACCCCGGGCTCCCACTCGGGATAGCGGGGCGCGTCCACCAGGATTTCCCAGATGCGCTCAGGGGTGGCGTCGATCTCGATGCTGGCTTCAAAGGCTTTCAAGCTGGTTCCCTCCCGATTGACACGCCCACAGGCAATGGCCCGTGGGCTGTAGAATCAGGATACTCGGTCACGATGAGCAGAACCTTTCGCATGGTCGATTTCAATGGTCTTTTCGGCGGCGTGTTTCTGACGTTTGGAGTCATCTACCTGATCGGCGGTGGCGGCCTCCGTCAGCTCAGTTTTCTTCCCTTCGACCCGCGCTACGCGGTCTACGCCCTGGGAGCTTGCGCGCTGTTCTTGATCACCCGCGGCCAGCAGCTGGTGATCGAGGGCGACCGGGTCAGCCGGGTCACTCTGATGCTCTGGTCGATCCCTATCGGTCGCACCGAGTATCGACCGGGTGCATTCAAGCAGGTGCGTCTGCGCGCCGCCGGCTCGGGGGAGGGCGTACCGGCCTACTTCGTGGAGCTGGTGGGCGACGCGTACGTGCCGTTGACCCAGTTGAACGAGCCGGCCGCTCGGAAGCTGGCTGAAGAGGTTGGCGCAGCTCTGGGCATTCCGGTCGGGCACTAGGTGGACTTTCGCGCCGCCCTGATCGAGCGCGCCCGGCTCGACCCCGAACTGCGACGCTTCGGAGCCTCCACGCACCGCTATCGGCTCAACCCCCCGTTGACCCCTTCCCCCCGGCACGAAAGCGAGCAAGCGTTCGTCCCCGGCGGGGACAAACCGATGTTCGCCCCCCGGCAACGGGATACGAGCAAACGTTCGTCCCCGGCGGGGACAAACCGATGTTCGCCACCCCGGGGACGGAGCCGACCAGGCGCCCGCCCCGGGCCGGACCCGGAGCAAGCGTTCGTCAGGTCGGTGTTAGCCCAGCACTCCCCCCACGCCGGTGCGAAACACGCCCGCGATGGCGAAGGCGCCCGTGGTCTGCTGCTGTTGGTGCGGGTGCGGGTGGGAGTGTGCCCCTCCCTGCTGGTGCTGAGCCATGGCCTTGCCCAACTGGATCCCGAGAGCAAGCAGGGCCTCAGGACTCTGGCCGCCCTGCTGGGGCTGGCCCTGGCCGGCGCCCACCAGGTTGATGTTGCTGCCGGTCAGGTTGATCGGTCCGCGGGTGTTGCCCAGCATCGCGGCAAAGTCCCCCGCGCCCATGGTCACGTTGCTGCCGGTAATGTTGATCCCGCCCGGGTGCTGGGCGCTCAGGTTGCGGCCGAAATCGCCGTTGCCGCCGGGGACCAGGTTGATGTTGCTGCCGGTCAGGTTCAATCCGCCTCCGGGCCCCTGGGGACCGGCCTGGCCCTGGCGGGCCTGGGCCATTCCGATGGCGATGCCGACGGCGATCAGCGACTGGGGATCCTGGCCGCCCTGGCCCTGAGCGGGTCCGTTGCCACATTTCTGGCCGAACGGGCTGTGACCGCACTTCTGACCGAACGGATTCTGTCCGCCCTGCAGACCGAATGGGCTCTGACCGCCTTGCGGCTGGGTCAGGTTGAGGTTGCTGCCGTTCAGATTGAGCGCGCCGCCGAATCCGGGGCTCTGCTGGGGAGAGAAACCCGCCTGCCCGCAGTGGCCGTGGTTGCCGTGCTGCTGCTGGGCGCCACCGAGCATCTGGCTGGCCATCAGGCCGGCAGCCATGCCTACCATGAACTGGAGCAGTTGTTTGACGTCGTTGCCCTGGCGGGGGCCGTGGTTACGGTGACCGTGGTGAGCGTGGTGGGCCTGCGGTCCACCCAGGTTGGCGAGGGGATTTCCGAAGTTCAGCATCGTCGGGTTCATCCTTTCCAGTGGGGTTTCTTGGCTCCAGCATAGTGCTCCGGACCGGGTTTCCGCGTGCCGAAACCGGTTTCCGAATTCTGAACAGATGTGAACTTTCTGTGATGATTTGTTAACCGACCGGGGGGCCGTGCCAGCGGCCCCACAACCAGCTGCCCCTAGACTGCAGCTATGAAGCATCTACGCACCAAAAATGCGGCCCACGTGCCCGATGCCATCCTGAGCGAGCTCCGCGCTCTGCCGGGGATGATCCCGGGCATCACCCCCGAGCGCTTGCTCTTGCTCGTGCGCCATCCGGCTGAGCTCTTGCGGCGAGGGTGGAAGCTCACCGGATCCGATCCGGTGAGCTGGTCGATCGGCACACGCTCGGTCGGGCAGCGCCTGTTGCTCTTGAAGGCCCGCCACCAGGCGGTGCTCGAGAGCCAGGCCGGGCGGTTTATCCACCACATCACGGTGGACCTTCGACGAGTCGAGATCGTGACCGCTGCCTACGCCCTCGACTGACTGCGCTTTCCGCCCAGGAAGTCGAGCAGCATGTAGACGCAGGGGATGACGAACAGGGTCAGCAGGGTGGAGGTCAGCAGGCCCCCGATCACGGCGATACCCATCGGGGCGCGCGCCTCACCGCCTTCAGACAGACCCAACGCTACTGGCAAGATACCTACCGCGGCGGCGATGGAGGTCATCAGGATGGGGCGCAGGCGGATCGGCCCCGCCTCAAGCACCGCTGCCCGCAAATCCTGGCCCAGGTCACGCCGCTGGTTGATGCGGTCGATGAGCAGGATGGCATTGCGGGTGACGATGCCGCTCAGCATGATCACGCCGATGAAGCTGTAGACGTTGAGGGTGGCGCCCGTGATCAAGAGCGCGAAGAAGACGCCGATGGTGGCCAGGGGCACAGTCAGCATCACGGTGAAGGGGTGGATGAAGGATTCGAACTGCATGGCCAGCACCGCGTAGACCACCAGAAAGGCCATGATGAAGGCGAAGCTCAGATAGGCAGCCGCCTCGCGGAACAGCTTGGACTGGCCGGTGGGCACCAGGGAATACTGCGGGTTGTCCTCGAGGACTTCCTTGCAGATGGCCAGGAACTTCTCGGTCCCTTCTCCGGCCGCGACTCCCTTGACGTTGGCGCTGATGGTGACCGAGCGTTGCTGGTTGTAGCGGTTGATCTGGTTGGGGCCAAGGCCGTCCTTGACGGTGAGCACTGAGGCCAGATCCACCATCCCCCCCGCGGGGGTGCGCACCGCGATGCGGCCGATGTTGTCCGAGGTCAGGCGGAAGCTGTCGCGAGCCTTGACGCGGATGTCGTAGCGGTCGCCGCCCTCCTGGAACTTGGCGGCGTTCAGGCCGCCCATCATGACCTGCACGGCCAGCGAGATGTCGCGCGTGTTCAGACCCAGGTCGGCGGCCGCCTCGCGGTCGAGCTCCACATCCACCTGGGGACGGGAGAGCTCGAGGTCGTCGTCCACGTCCACGAAGAAGCCAGACTCGGTCATCTTCTGTTTGATGGTGTCCGAGAAGCTCTCCAGCTCAGCGAGATTCGGGCCCAGCAGCACGTAAGCGATGTCGGTGGCCCGGGTGGCCCCGGCGCCTACCAGCAGGGGGTCGTTGGGCACCACGAAAGACTGCAGTCCCGGAATGTTGGCCAGCTGCTCGCGCAGCTCGTTCATGATCTGCTGCTGCGATGCTTCGCGCTGCTCGCGAGGCACGAGGGTTGCAAAAAACAACCCCGAGTTGGGCTGGCCGTCGAACAAGCCGATGGCCATGAAGGCCCCCTCCACCTCCTTGCGGCCCAGCACGATCTTCTCGGCCGCCCCGATGCGCTGGCCGGTCAGCTCCAGAGAGCTTCCCAGCGGGGTCTTGAAGAACACCAGGAAGTTCCCGGCGTCGGTAGCCGGCATGAACTCGGTGCCCAGCCGGCTGGCTGCACCCAGGCTGAGCACGAAGATCCCGATGGCGATGGCCACCGTGATGAGACGGGTAGCCACGTTGTGGATGCTGATGGCCAGCACTCGTCGGTAGAGCGACTCCAGCGTCTCGACCGGCCACGCCAGAGCGCGCGCCAGCCACCCCTCGGTGGCCTCCTTGCGCATCAGCCGGGCCCCCAGCATGGGCGTCAGGGTGAGCGAGACCACCAGGCTGAGCAGAATGGTGACCGCCACGGTCAGGCCGAAGGGGATGAAGAACTGCCCGATCACACCGCTGATGAAGGTAATGGGCAGGAAGATGGCCCCGATGGCCAGGGTGGCCGCGATGACCGCGAAGGCCACCTCGCCGGTGCCACGTCGGGCAGCTTCGAAGGCGTCGTCGCCCAGGTCGAGGCGGCGGTGGATGCTCTCGATGACCACGATGGCGTCGTCGATCACCAGGCCCACCGCCAGCGACATGCCGAGCATGGTCATCTGGTTGATGGTGAAGCCGAGGCGCTCGGCCAGGAAGAAGTAGGATACCAGTGAGGTGGGGATGGCCAGAACGCTGATCAGGGTGCTGCGCCAGTCGCGCAGGAAGAGCCCGATCACCAGGCAGGTAAACAGGGCCCCGAAGAGCACGTCGAACTGCACGCCCTCGATGGAGGCGCGGATGGAGGGGGAGGCGTCATAAGCCACATCGAGGTGGATCCAGTCGGGGATCTGCTCGCGAATTTCGGGCAGGGCCGCTTTGACCGCCTCGCACACGGCCACCGTGTTGCCGCCCGACTGCTTGAGGATGCCCAGCCCGATGGACTGCTTTTCGTTGTAGCGGCACATGCCGCGCAAGTCTTCCAGTCCGCTCTCCACCTGGGAGAGGTCCGACAGGCGCACCAGCGCGCCCCCCTCGGTCTTGACGATCAGGCTGGAGAGGCCCTCGATGGTCTTGTATTCGCCCTCTACCTTGATGGTTGACTCCGAGTCGGCCGTCTCGGTGCGCCCACCCGGCAGCTCGAGCTGCCAGGCCTGCAGGGCGTTGACCACGTCGGCCGGACCGAGCCGGAAGCTGCGCAGGCGATCGGGATCGACCCACACCCGGATGGCCTTCTTCTGAAAGCCCCCCAGCTCCACCGCGCCCACCCCGGGCTGGGTTTGAAGGCGCTCCTTGATGACCTTCTCGGAATAGTAGCTGAGATCGGCGTAGGGCCCGTTCCCGCTGACCGACAGCCACATCACCGCCTGGGCGTCAGGGTCGATCTTCTGCACGATGGGCGGCTCGATGTCGGGCGGCAAGCGCATGGCGGCCACGCCCACCCGGTCGCGCACCTCCTGGGCGGCCGCGTCGAGATCGCGGCTGAGCTTGAACTGGATGGTGATGTCCGAGCGGCTCTCGGAAGAGGTGGAGGTGATCACCTCCACTCCTTCCAGAGTGCCGACCTGCTCTTCGATCACCTGGGTGACGTCCTGGTCCATCACCTCGGGGCTGGCCCCCTGCAAGATGGTGCTGACGGCCACCACGGGAGGCTCGATGCGGGGGTAGAGATCGATCCCCATGCGGGTGTATCCAAGCACCCCGAAAGCCAGCATCGTGAGGATCAGCGTAATGGTAAAGACCGGCCTTCTGATGCAGAATTCCCAGACGCTCACTTGCCCGGCTCCACCTTGATCTTCTGGCCGTCCCCCAGGCCTTCCGAGCCAGCGGTCACGATGGCCGTGCCGCTCTTGAGGCCTTCGGTGACGATGGCCTGGGTGGGCCCCTCGAAGGCCACTTTGACGGGTTGCTTTTTGGCCACGTCGCCCTCGACCAGCATCACGTAGACCTCGTCTTTGCGGCGCTGCACGGCCAGGCGCGGCACCAGCACCCCGACGTGGTCGCGCACCTTGAGACGTGCCTTGACGTAAGTTCCGTCGAAAAGGCGGCCCCGATCGCTGACCTCCAGGCGCAGCTTGACCGCGTGAGTGGAGGGGTCGGCGGCCGGCACCATCTGGCGGATTTTCCCCGAGAACCTGCGCTCGGGATACAGGTCCGTGGTCACCTCGGCCGCCATCCCTGGCTTGAAGGAGCTGGCGAAGGTCTCGGGAGCGGTAGCCAGAAGCTCGAGTCGACTGTTGTCCACTATGGTCAGCATGGGCGGATCACCCGGGCCTACGATCTGGCCCGGATCGACGGCCCGATGGATGACATAGCCGTCGATGGGGGAGCTGAGCACCGCGTATTCTTGCATCACCAGGGCCGTGTTCAGGCCAGCCTGAGCGGCCGTCACCCCGGCTCTTGCTCCGCCCACCCGGTCCAGGCTCAGCTGCTGGCGCGACTGGTTGGCCCGGGCCAGCTCGACCTGCTGGCGGGCCACCTGGACGGAGGCCCGGGCCGACTCCACCGTACGCTCGGCTAGCTTGGCCCGCAGCTCGGCCTGCTCGACCTGGATCTTGGGCACCGCGTCCTGCTTGAAGAGACCCCTCTCGCGCTCGAGGTTGAGTCGGGCGTCGGCCAGATCGGCCCGGGCCTTGGCTTCCTCGGCCTCGGCCTGGATCACGCCCTGGCGGGCATTGTGTAGGGTCGTGCCGACGTCGGCCGTGGTCAGCCCCACGCTGGTCTGGCTCTCCTTGAGTGAGGCCGAGGCCACCTCGATCTGGGCCGAGGCCTGCACCACCTGGGCGTTCAGATCGCGCGAGTCGAGAACGACCAGGGGCATTCCGGCCGTCACCCGGTCGCCCTCGCGCACCCGCACGGCGTCCACCCGGCCGCTGATCTTGGAGCTGACCTCGGCCCGGTCGAGTGAGCGCAGGTGGCCTGTCAGCTCGAGATACTCGGGCAGCATTCCGGTCTGGACGACGGTCTGGCTGACGGCCACCGGGGGCGGCTCGGTCGGGGCCGTCGTTTGAGGCGAGCCTCCGCAGCCAGCGGAGAGCAGGGCGACGAGGAGGAGTCGTCTCATTCGGGCGTGGTCCTTTCGTAGAGCGAGTCGGGGATGGGGATGGGGCTTGTCCCCGACACGGCCCGGTACCAGCGGCACTGGGCCGAGAAGAAGTCGAACTCGGCGGTGGCTTCTCCGAAGCGGGCCCGGCTCAACTCGGTGATGGCGTCCTGCAGCTCCAGGCTGGTGGAGACGCCGGAGCGGTAGCGCACCTGGGCCACCCTCTCGGACTCGGTAGCCTGAAGGGTGGTTTGCTGAGCCACCTTGAGCTGCTCCTGGGCCGAGATCAGATCCAGGTAGGCCTGGTCCACCTCGAGCAAAACCGCCCGGCGCGTTTCCTCGCGGCTCTGGATGAGCTGCTCCACCACTTCCTTGCCCTGGGCCACTCGGGCCGGAGTCAGGCCGCCGTCGAAGATGGGGATGTCCAGCACCAGGCCGGTGGTGACCTGTTGGGAAGGGGTGAAACCGCTCGCGGTGCGCTGCTCGGCCAGGGTGCGCAGGCTAAGGTTGGGGTGCAGCTCGGCTCCGGCCAGGTTAACCCGGGCTTCGGCCGCCTGGATGGCAAAGTCCAGTGCCTGCAGCTCGGGGCGGTCCCGGGCGGCCTGCTCGCGCCCGGCCGTGTGGTCGGGCTCGAAGGTTCGCTCCACGCTGAGCGGGACCAGCTCGAGTTTCTGGCCGGGGGGCAGGTTGAGCCGGCTCAGCAGGCGGGCCTTGGCCAGGTTGTAGCGGGTCTGAGCCTGGATCAGGGTCTGGCGGGCATTGGAAAGGTCGGTCTCGCCCCGCAGCACGTCGAAGCGGGCCACCTTGCCGGCCTCAAACAGGGTTTGGGCGTCGCGCAGCTGCAGCTCTCGAGCCTTGAGGTTGGCCAGGGCGATCTCGACCGCCTGGCTGGCCAGAATGGCCGCCCCGAACTCGAGCGCGGTGGTCAGCATGAGGTTTTCGATCTCGCGCCGGTATTGCTGGCGGATGGAGAGCTCGGTCAGCTCGGCGGCGGCCGTGGCCCACTCGAGCCTTCCGAAGGTGTAGATGGCCTGGTCGAGCACCAGCCGCAGGTTGTAGTTGTGGATCGGGGTGATGAGGATGGTGCTGCCATCGTCGCCGGGGAAGGAGACCTCGGGCTGGATATTGCTGTAGCCGGCCTGAAAGCCGAGCCGGGGATAATAGCCGGCGGTGGCCTCGTCGATGCGATAGGCCGCCTCGCGCACCCGGGCGCGATACTCGGCCAGGGTGGGGCTGGCCTGGAGAGCCAGCGTGACGGCCTGCACGACATCGAGTCGCGTCGGCTGGTCGGGATCGGGCGCGGGGTCGGAAGGGGGGACCTGGGCCCAGCCAGGCAGCCACAAGAGGAAGAGCAGCAACAGAGCTCTCATCGCAAGAGCCCTCCGAGCATGGCGTCGAGAAAGACCTCGATGAGGGGCTCGGGCGGGTCCGAGTCGAGGCTGGCCAGGAAGAGCACCCGCAACAGGCACTCGGCCACGACCTGGGTATTGTGCTCTTTCAGCTCGCCCGCCTGGACGCGGCTCCGCAAGTAGTGGTCGAGGTGCTCGGTAAATTCGCAGCGGGTGCCCTCGAGCCGGGCACAGAGCTCGGGGTGGTTGCTGGTCTCGCGGAACAAGATCCAGTAACTGTCGCGTCGCTCGCACAGATGGGCGTAGAGCTCGCGGCAGATGGTCAGCAGGCTCTCGCGGGCAGGCTTGCCCTCCTGGGCCTGCACGATGCTGCGCAGCACGGGGGCCAGGCTGTAGTGGTCGGCCACCTGCAAGAGCAGCTCCTCCTTGGAGCTGAAGTAATGGTAGATCAACCCCTGCGAGACCCGAGCCCGTTGGGCCAGCTTGCGCATGCTCGTGCCCGCCCAGCCCTCTTCAGCAAACAGGGTCATGGCCAGCTGGATCAGCTGAATTTTCCGCTCTTCGGCCCGCTCGGCCCTGGTTGACTGAACGTTCACTCAGCGGAATGTAGTTCAACCTGATGTTGTGGGGCAATAGGACAGATGGGGGGTCTGAGCAGGCTGGCGGCTCTCGGCTGTGGAATCAACCTGCGATGAATATCCGGGGGCCTCATCCGTCACGCAAGTTGACCGTCGAGGAGCGGCGCAAGCTCGAGCAGGAGGCGGCGCGCCGCGAGGAGATTCACCAGGCCTCCGAGGAGCTGCGCTCCACCAGCGATCAGCGTTCGGTGGTCGACCGGCACCACCGTCAGGTCCAGGATGCCGGGCTTGTTTACGGCACCGAGACCACCTATCGGACCACCGCGCTGACCGGGCCCGAAGCCCTCTTTGCCGAGGTTCAGGGCCCCCAGAGCTTCACGGTCGAGGAGCAGGCCAGAATCGTGGAGAAGGCCCTGCGGCCCAAGCACGAGCAGATCGAGCATCGGGTGGACTTGACCTCGGGCGTTTCGCTGGTGGAGCATTCGACCGAGCGCGCCCTGGAGGTTCAAAGGCCGGATGGGACGTCGCGGCGCTACGAGGAGACCCACCTCGAGCGTCTCCCTTACGACTTTGAATCCAGCCTGGTTCTGAGTCAGTGGTCCTCGGCCGGGGTGGTGCAGGAGATCGCTCCCAACGGAACCATCTTCCTGGTGGACAAGAGCCACGGTGCAATGATCAATGGCAGCGATCATCGCTCACTGCCCGACGAGCTCAAGGCCATGAAGTCGCTTCTTCCCTTTGCCTACGTGGCCAATACCTACGTGATCACCCCGGATGGTCAGGCCTTCGGGTTCGAGTTTCGCATGAATCGGCCCCTGGTTCAGAAAGGCCAACCCTGGCCGAGGGGCACGCTCGAGTACGTCCGGGTTCCAGCCCGACTCGACGACCAGGGCATACTGCAAGTGGACCGCTCCCAGGTGCCCGAGTTCGTGCCGGGAACCATGAGCGACTCGGCCCGCGAGAAGGTCGGCGGCCGTGAGCAGATTCCACTGCTCTTGCTACCTGAGGAGCTACAGGGCGGCCAACCCTCCCCCGAGACCGTCGAGCGCTACCAGCGCCCGGCTAAAGAGGAAATTGTGGTCTTCCAACCACAGGGCCCCGCCCAGAGCTCCGGCATCCAGGAGCAGGGCGGGCAGCTCAATATAGGCGGCGTGCGCATCAAGAAACGCGGTCCGTGAGCCGGCCTCTTTTGTTGGCCCTGGCGCTCTTGGTGGGCGTCTGGGCTGTGGCCGAGTTCCCGCTTCGAGCCCCCAACGTGTCCGTCTTCGACTATGCCAATCTGCTCGATGACGCGCGCCAGAAAGAGCTCAATGTGAAGCTGCAGAAGCTCTACCAGGAGACGAATCGCGAGGTCGTGGTCGTGACCATCGCCAGCACAGCTGCCTACGGCACCAGCAGTGTGGAGAACCTGGCAGCCGACTGGTTCCGTCGCTGGCACCTGGCTTCGCAGGACGTGCTCTTCCTGGTGGCGGTGGGTGACCGCAAGTGCCGCATCCAGCTGGGTAGCAACTGGCCCAAGCGCTGGGACGGCCACTGCCGGCGGGTGATGGAGAACGACATCGTGCCCAGCTTCAAGGCCGCTGCCTATGACCAGGGCATCCTCAAAGGCGCTGATCGGCTGATCGAGATGCAGCAGGCCGGCCCGGGCGCCTCGCCCCATGGAAGACCCTGGCAGGAAGAGCTGACCGAGCGTACCAACTCGATCTTTTCGATGAGCGACATCCCTCGACCTTATGCCATCTTGCTGGTGGGATTGGGATTGGCCCTGATCGCGGGAGGCTTCGTCTTCTCTCAGTCTGCCAGCACACGCTTGCTGTTCGGCGCGCTGGGAGTGTTCGTGATCGTGATCGCGCTCTGCACTGTGATCCTCTACGTCGGCCTGGTCATCGTTTTCGCCTTCTTGACCCCTCAGACTCGGGGCCGGTCGTACTGGGGCTCGAGTTCGACCTCTTCGTGGGAAGGCGGCGGCGGGGGTTCCTGGGGAGGCGGCTCCTTCGGTGGCGGAGGCGGTGGCGGCGGGGGAGCAACGGGCAGTTGGTGAGCGCGCGCACCTTTCTCAGCGCCATCGAGGCGCAACAGGTCAGCCAGGCAATCGCCGCCGCTGAGAAGCGCACCTCGGCCGAGATCATCTGCGCCGTGGCCAGCGAGTCAGGCCGCTATGATCGGGCTGAGGGAATCCTGGGCCTGGTGGGCGCTCTCTTTGCCCTGAGCTTGTTGCAGGTCCTGTTCCAGGGTGACTCCTGGGAACCGAAGGCGGTACCTCTGGTCTACCAGGGGGCCGGGGTGGTGTTGGGCTACCTGCTCGGCAATGTGTTGGGCTCGTATGTGCCCGTTCTGCGCGCCCCCCTGGTGGGCCAGCGCGAGATGCTCGAAGAGGCGGCCCGGGCCGCCTCGCACGTCTTCGCCGAGCGTCGACTCGGCTCCACACGCAAGGGCGGGGGGGTGCTGATCTACCTCAGCCTGTTCGAGCGGCGCGTGGTGGTGTTGGCCGACGGGGGGGCCGGTTTGACCGAGATCGAGCTCAAGAGCCTGCGCGATCTAGCCCTGCAACGGTTGCGCCAGGGCCAGCGGCTGCAGGCGCTGACCGCTCCCATCGAAGCCGTCGCGGACCTCTTGTCAGAGCGCCTGCCCTACCAGGAAGGCGGCGTCAACGAGCTGCCCGATGAGCTGTTGCTCTTGCACCCGCGGCCCTGAGCTCAGGCAGCTTGCTGCCGGGCCCGCTCGAGCATGACACCCACCAGACAGAGGTCAGACTGCTGCTGCTGCGTGGACGGCCTGCACCGCGGGTCGTCCGTTGAGCCGCTTGATGTAGGCGAGCAGGTGGGGATAGTCGCCCATCGGCAGCATCTGCGAGGCCCACTGCAGGGTACCCCCGATCAGGATGTCGGCCACGCTGAAGCGCTGGCCGAGCATGAACTCACGCCCGTGCAGGTGGGTATCGAGGTGGGTCAGCACCTTTTTGAGGGCGGCTTGGGAGCGCTCGGCCGCCGGGGTCGAGCGCTGCTCTTCGGGCAGCCACTGGGTGTGCATCAGCGCCTCCATGAGAGGCGGCTCCAGCGAGCCAAAGCAGTAGAAGCACCACTGGAAGTACTCGGCCGGCTGGTTGCCCGGACCGAGGCCCTTTTCGGGATACTTGTCGGCCAGGTAGACGCAGATGGCGCCCGACTCGATCATGGTGCGGCCGTCATCGTCCTCGAAGGCGGGCACCTGGCCCAGGGGGTGGATTTTCAAGTAGGCCTCGCCTTTGTGCTCGGCTTTGGCCATGTCCACGACTTTCAGCTCGTAGGGCACGCCCAGCTCCTCCAGGGTCCAGTGGACGCGCACTCCGCGCGAGCGGGGGTTGGTGTAGAGCTTCATGGGCCAGATCCTCCTCGAGAGTGTCTGGGGCCCTTCGGGTAGCGGGCCCCTGGTCCTACCGGCCTGGGAGGCTCGCCGAGTGCCCCCGAAAGAGACGCTGCTCGCTTCTTCTTGAATTCTAGTGGCGGCTTTCTCGGGCTGCGCTCCCAGCACGTCCGTCTGCAGTCGCTCGCGGTACTGCCTCAAGAACTCGAGCAGGATTCGTGGGAGCGGGTCAAGCAACTTGATGGTCGAGGCCCCTCGGGTCGCGCGCCCTGGTCTTCTCAGCGGCGCTTCCGCGCTCGTGCTGGGAGATCGAGTGATAGCGCCTGGAGTATTTCTGGGGGGCCGGGACGACCTGCCTGCAGAGACGCCTGGTCCCCAGGCGAACATGAGCCGGAAAAGGGAGAGATGAAGCTCGGCTATCGACCGGAGCTGGACGGGGTTCGGGGCATCGCCATCACCATGGTCGTACTGCACCATGCGACGCCCTACATGCGGGGCGGGTTCCTGGGCGTGGACCTCTTCTTCGTCCTGTCCGGCCTTCTGATCACCTCCCTGCTCGACCAGGAGTGGAGCGAGCGCGGCTCCATCCGTCTGGGCGCCTTTTACATACGCCGCGCCCTGCGTCTTGTGCCGGCCCTCCTCGTCCTCTTGCTGGCGCTGGGCGGCCTCACACTGCTCGGAGCCCCGCCCCACCTGTGCCTGGGCCCGGACGTCTTCTATGCCCTGTTCTACGTGTTCAACCTTGCCGTGGCCTTCGGGAGAGCCACGCCGCTCTCGCCGGTCGGCGTCACCTGGTCGCTCTCGATCGAGGAGCAGTTCTACCTGATCTGGCCCATCACGTTCCTGATCGCGCTCTGGCTGGGCGCCCCGCGTCGTCTGATCCTGGGAGGCCTGACGGGACTGGCGGCGGTGATTCTGGGCTGGCGTTTGTATCTCCTGGGGGGGCAAAATCCGTTGGATTGGGCCACGTTCAGCCGGGTGTACTTCGCCAGCGATACGCGCGCGGATGCGCTGGCGCTGGGCTGTCTCACGGGGCTCCTCCTGAACTGGCAGGTTGTCTCGGATTCCTGGCGCGGCCTCTGTCGGGTACTGGGAGCTCTGGCGGGCCTGGCACTGGCCTGGGGCTGCCTGGTGCTGAATTCGCGGGATCCGGCTTTTTTGGGGGTCCCGATGTCCCTGGTGGAGCTCGGGTTCGCCCTGTTGTTGTTCAACCTGGTGCGCTGGCCGGGCGCCTGGTCTCTGCGCGTGCTGCGGTGGGCGCCGCTGCGCGGTCTGGGTAAAATTTCGTATGCCCTTTATCTCTGGCACTGGCCCGCCGTGCTGGCGGTCGGCGGAATGCACCAGACCGGCCTGTCGGCGCTGGCGGCCATCGGGATGGCCGTGGGGGCCGCGACGCTGTCCTACAATCTCGTAGAGCGTCCGTTCTTGCGGCTCAAGCCGGCCTTTAGGAGCGTATAGTGAGTGCGGCAAAGCAGCCAGACGCCGAGCTACGGAGCCCGGCGGTCAGCTCCGGGTGGCCATGACCAGCTCGTGTCTGACTTGGAGCGGAGCCGCGGGTGAAGAGTTCAGGATCATTTGAGCTGCCCCTCCTATCCTGCAGGCAGATGATCGGAGAGGTTCGCCTGGGAGGCCTGTGGGATTGGATCACGGGCAAGGGTCGCCAGCAGCCGGAGCAGTCGCCTCCGCCTGCTCTGGACGTCTACGTACCGCCGCCCCCCGTTGAGCCTGTCGTTTTTGCCGATCCCGCCGTGGAGTCGCTCTGCCGTGACGTGGGCGCGTCGGCTGCCGTGCAGCGCTCTTGTGCCGGCCTGACCGTGGCCCAGAGCCAGTCGGGTCTGGCGGGTATCGCGCTGGAGCTGGTCCGTCGGGGCGCCAATGACGACGAGCGGAGCCATCTTGCGGGCGGCGCCTTGAAGGCTCTGGAGGCGCGCGGGGTGCCCGGCCCCTGGGCCTTTGGGCGTCAGCTCTGTCAGGTTGCCCCGTATGCTTCCCAGCGGGTGGCCATCGGCCAGCAGGTTCTGGCCAGCGACGCCGCCGCCACGGGTCTGGCCGGTCTGGGTCTGGCCTGTACGCGTGCGATCGACTCACGTTATCATTCCGACGTGGTCGCAGGGGTGGGAGCCGCCGCCCTGGGTCAGCTGGACACCCCGGCTGCGCGCCTGGCTTTGAAGCTCGGCTCGGCGGCCTCGTACGATTCTCAGCGGGCACTGATTTATCAGGCGTTCCTGGCCAGTCCCGAGGGGACGCTGTCTACCCTGGCGCTGCAATCCTGTCAGTCGGTCGATGCTCGTTACCACAGTGAGTCTCGAGCCAATCTGGGCCGCACGGCGCTTGCCAACGTCGATGTTCCGCTCGGCTCGCTGGCGCTGGCGATGGGGCAGGCGGTCCGTTACGATTCCCAGCGTTTCCCGATGTATGAGGTCGCACTGGCGCATCCCGAGTTGCCGGCCGGCCCGCAGGGGGTGCTCCAGCAGGGAGTTGCCATGCTGTCGGGGATCGACACGCGTTATCACTCGGATGGTCGTGCTCGGGCCTCCGAGGTGTTGCTCGCGCGCCTGAAGACCTATCCCGAGACCGAGACGCTGGCCGATCTGGCTCTCTTGATGATGGGCCATGTGAGCTATGATTCTCAGCGCGTGCAGTTAGCGGATACAGTGTTTCAGGCCATGCAGGCCCCGCAGAGCTCCGAGCTGGGCGTCGCCCAGGCGGCGCTGGCCACGATCAACGAGCGTTATCATTCCGGCGATGCCAGCGCGGTGGCCATGGCCGTGTTGCAGCGCACGAACAGTGGGGATGCCAATCTCGTTCTCGAGGCGATGAAGGCTGTGAGTTACGACTCGCAGCGGGTGGCGATGTCCAAAGTGCTTTTCAGTCACCTGCTCGCGCCGGAGCCTCCTCCGTTCTCGCACCTGGCCAGGGAGCTGCTCGGCTCTTTGGACGCGCGTTATCATTCGGATGACGTGGTGGCGGTGGGCAAGATTCTGGGGAGTCGCTACAGCAATCCCAGGGCTCGGGCTTTGCTGGACGAGGCTTTGTCGCGCCAGTATGCCAGTCAGCAGGCTGCGGGTTTGAAGGAGGCGTTCCAGGGGATTCAGGGGATCGATGATGATGTCACGGAGATCAAGAAAATGGCCAGGGCGATAACGGGTGATGGCCCTCAGGCTGCCATCGTTGAGAAGAAGGGGGCGGTCCTGGTCGGCGGTGTGCGCTTACGGGTTCGGCGCGACGATTGTGAGAGCGCGTCATGAGCGTGTTTTTCGCACCCTGTTCGTCACACACGTTGAAGTCAGTTGGTGGGCGGACGAGCACGAGTCCGATGTCAGCCCGGTTGGAGGAGAAGCCCCATGAACCAGCTCGATTACTGGAACGGCCGCGCGGGAGAGACCTGGACCGCGCAGCGCGACAAC
>CAYYHB010000025.1:32192-35298 GCA_964471395.1 uncultured Burkholderiales bacterium
GGTAGCGGGCATGCGCCTGCTCGACATCGGTTGCGGCACGGCGGAGACCTGCACTGTCTGGCTGGCTGAGGGAGCCGAGGTGACGGGGGTGGACATCTCGCGGGCGATGCTGGCCGTGGCCCGCAGCCGCACCGAGGGCAAGGCCCTGCTCCTGGAGGCGGACGCGTCCCGATGGCGGGCAGAAGAGCCGCCAGCACCTTCTCACTCTCCGGTGGAAGAGGCCCGTGCACGGCCTCAAACCGAGACTGCGAGGTCACTCACGGCTACCCCAGCTGACCCATGGCCTCCTGGAAGCTGCCAAACAACCCCGCTCCGGCGCTGGCCATGCCGGCGGCCAGCCGGCGGCGGGTGAAGGCGTGGTTGGAGTAGCGCACCGACGAGAGAAAGAACCGCTCGCTGTTGGAGCGCACCATCTCGTAGTAAGCCTCCTCGGCCGCCGGGGCCACCTGGAAGTGGTCGTAGTTCACCACCACGTGCACCCGCTGGCGCAACCGGCCGAAGTAGTCGTCGAGCCAGGAGGACAGCTCGGCTACCTGCTCGCTCGTTTCCAGGCGCAGGCCCTCGAAGTTCACGAAGACCAGGCCCTCCTCGGGGTGATACTCCAGTCGCTCCGCCAGGCTGCGGCCCGGCGCGGAGGCAAGGCCCATCGGCTCGGGGCCGAACAGGCGCAGATCCATGCCGCCGACCGGCTCGGCCAGGCGGGGGCGAAACTCCATCTGGGAGAGCACGTCTTTCTCCAGGTCCAGGCCGGGGGCGATCTCCAGCAGCTCCAGCCCTTCCGCCCCGAGCCGGAAGAGGGCGCGCTCGGTGAGGTAGTAGACGGTCTGGCCGCGCTCGCGGGCGTACTGGCCGCTGAAGGTCACCTGGCCCACCCGCTCCACGAACTTGCGGTGCGTGCCCTCGCGCTCCACCCTCAGCCCCTCGGGGCTCACCTGCAGCTTTGCTCCCGCGGTCATGGTGCCCATGAAGCAGACGAAGGCGGCGTTCTGGCTGATGTTGATGAACCCGCCCGCCCCCGCCAGGCGACCTGAGAAACGGCTGACGTTGACGTTCCCGTCCCGGTCCACTTCGGCCAGGCCCAGGAAGGCCTGGTCGAGGCCTCCGCCGTCGTAGAAGTCGAACTGGGAGGGCTGGTTGATGATGGCGCCCGGATTGGTGACGGCTCCGAAGGAGAGGCCTCCGGCCGGCACGCCGCCCAGCGCGCCCGGCTCGACGGTGAGCGTGATCCAGTCCAGGATCCGCTCTTCATCGGCCACCGCGGCCACTCCCTCGGGCATGCCGATGCCCAGGTTCACCACGGCGTTGGGCTTGAGAAACAAACTGGCGCGTCGGGCCAGCACCTTGCGCTCGTCCAGGGCCATGCGGGCCATGCCGGGCGAGGCTTTGACTTCGCCGGTGTAAGCCGGGTTGTAGGGCTCGGCGAAGGTCTGCTGGTGCAGGGCCGGATCTTCGGCCACCACCACGCAGTCCACCAGCACCCCTGGCACCTGGACCATCTGGGGGTGCACCCGGTGCTCGGCGGTGAGCCGCTCCACCTGCACGATCACCAGCCCGCCCGAGTTGTGCACCGCCTGGGCGATGGCCAGCGCCTCCAGGGTCAGAGCCTCGCGCTCCATCGAGATGTTGCCCTCGGGGTCGGCGGTGGTGCCCCGCAGCAGGGCCACCGAGAGGGGGTAGGCACGATAGAAGAGCAGCTCGTCGCGCAGCTCGACCAGGTCTTCGGTGGTGCGAGCGTTGAGCTTGCCGCCTTCCAGGCGGGGGTCGACGAAGGTGCGCAGCCCGACCCGGGTCAGCAAGCCTGGCTTATGGGCGGCGATGTCGCGGAACAGGTGCGAGATGACGCCCTGGGGCAGGTTGTAGGCTTCGATCTTTTCGTCCAGGGCCAGCTTCCCCAGAGCCGGCACCAGGCCCCAGTGGCCTCCGATGACCCGCTTCACCAGACCCTCGTGGGCCAGGTGGTTGAGCCCGCGCTTCTTGCCGTCGCCCTGGCCCGCGGCGTAGACCAGGGTCAGGTCGCGGGGGCGGCCAGTCTTGAGAAAACGCTCCTCCAGAGCTACCGCAAGCGCTTCCGGGAAGCCGATGCCCACGAAGCCCCCGGTGGCCACGGCGTCGCCATCGAGGATCAGCTCCACGGCCCGGGCTGCGGTCACCAGCTTGTTGCGCTTCACGGGTCAGTCGTCAGAGGGAAGCCGGACGGGGCCGGAAACCACCTCGAGCAGCACCTGCTCTTTGGGCCCGAGCAGCTTGTAGTGCTTCCACGAGCTGCCTCCGCTGCGCTCGACCACCTCGTCGATGAGGGGCGACTGCGAGCTCGCGTGCATGCCCGTCGTGGTCAGCCCCAGGCAACAGCCGTAGTCGCGCATCGTCTGGCATTCCGGGAAGGCCAGGAAGTGATCGGCGCCGTCGGGGCTGCGCAGGAGCAAGAGCAGCTCGCGGCCGGCCAGCTCCCACCGGTGGCCGCGCACGGTGGCCTCCAGAGGGATCATAAAGCCGGTGGGGCGGGACTTGCCCGTAGCCAGCTTGCGAGCGGCTGGTTTAGTGGCTGGGGCCGACACGGTCTCGTCGCGGGGGGGCAGCTTCAGGTCTTTCTTTGCGTCCTGCGGTAGCGGACCCGGGTTCTGGCTCAGCAGCTTGGCCTGCTCGAGCAGGCTCTGCAGGTCGGCCTGCGAACGTTTTTCGAAAAATTCGGCCACGGCCGCCATCTGCATTTTGGCCTCGGGATTGGGCACGAAGTGCACCCCACAGCGGTAGCGGTCGTCGCGGGTGGGGTGGGGACGACACCAGACCACCTTGGCCTCGACGTCCATGGTGGCCAGATCCACCCGGTCGAACTCGAGGTTGAGGCGGATGGTGTGCCCGGTGCCGATCTTCTCGTCGATCTCGAGCTGCATGCCCGTCTGGGAGAGATCGATGGTGAGGGCCCGATAACCGGGAAGGTCCTTGGACATGACCCGCACGCCCACGTTGTGGCGCGCAGCTTTGCGCATGGAAGGGTCATGCACGCTACCCTTGTGACTCTCGCCGGGGACTTCCCCCAGAACCTTTGCCGAGTAGAGCAGGCCGCCCGACTCGAGCTTGCGGCAGCTCTCCACCTTGATGCGCATGT
>CAYYHB010000026.1:0-35021 GCA_964471395.1 uncultured Burkholderiales bacterium
TGGGTTGCCCTCTCCTCAGCGAGAGGTGAGCGGATTGATGGAACCTCTCGAATGGGCCCGGGCTCTGGCCCGGGTAGCCCGCGAAGAGGGTCTGGCCGAGATCGATTATCGCAATGAGAACGCACGCATCCATCTGGTGGTGGATACGGGTGAGGTTCAGCCGGTAACGATACCGGTCCAGACGCCGCCGGCGGCCAGACGCTCGGCGCCCCGGCCTGCCGCGGCTCCATCCGAGCCCGTCAACGAGAATCTCAAGCCGGTGGTTTCGCCCCTGGCCGGGGTTTTTTATCGTTCCCCGAGCCCGGGAGCTTCACCCTTCGTGCAGGTGGGTGACCGCGTCAGCGTGGGCCAGACTCTCTGCATCATTGAAGCCATGAAGCTGATGAACGAGATCACCGCCGAGATGCCGGGTCGGGTCGCCAGTATCCTGGTCGAGAACGCTGCCGTGGTGGAGTCCGGCCAGAAGATATTTCTGCTCGAGCCGCTGGGGTAAGGCAAGGTGGGCACGGTTCAATCCATGCGGATTTTGGGCCGCATTCTGAGCTATTCTCGGCCTTATTGGCGGTACATCCTCGGCGGGTTGCTGATGACGTGCCTGGGCACTGTTACCCAACTGGTTCAGCCCCTGTTTGTGGGCCGACTGTTCGGCTTGATGACCGAAGAGAACTTCAACTATCAGGGACGCGACCCGCTGGCCGAGTTGAACCTCATTTGCGGCGGCTTCATGCTGGTAATGCTGGCCGGCGGCGTGGTCGGTTACCTGATGCGCTACCTGGTGGACATGGCCGGTCAATTGGCCGTGCGCGACTTCCGCAACGCGATTTTCCGTCATCTTCAGCGCATGAGTGTGCCCTACTTCGACCGCAACAACCAGGGGGACCTGATCTCACGGCTATCCAACGACATCCAGACAAGCACCAGCGTCTACCCGCTGCTGGCCGATTTTGGGAAGAACCTGCTGATGGTCACCGGCGCCTTCGGTCTCATGGTCTACTTCGACTGGCAGATGACCCTGATGGTGTTGACTCTAAGTCCCCTCCTGGGCATCACCATCTCGCGCATCGGGCAGAAGATCAACACCGTGACCGAGCGCATCCAGGTTCGACTTGCGGATCTGATCTCCATCCTGCACGAGAGCCTGGGCAACATCAAGGTGGTCAAGGCCTACACCCGGGAAGACCTCGAGATCGCGCGCTTCGAACGAAAGAGCGATGACAACTTCTCGGCCCAGCTCAAGCTCATTCAGGTTTCCTCGTTCCAACTCCCACTCACCGACATTCTTTGCGCTCTGGCCATCGTGGCCATTATCTGGTTTGGCGCCCTGCGGATTCTCCAGGGCACGGTCACGTTCACGGCTGTCATCCAGTACTGGATGCTGATGATCATGACCTCCAACCCCATCAACAAGCTGGCCGACAGCTACGCCCGCTTCCAGGTGGCCACCGCTGCCGGGAAGCGGCTCTTCGAGGTTCTCGATGAGCCGCCCGACATCGCCGACGCGCCCGATGCCCGCGAGCTCCCCTCCATTCAGGGAGAGATCCGCCTGGAGGGGGTGGGTTTTGAGTATGAACTGGGCAAACCGATTTTGAGCGATCTGACGCTGACCATCGCACCCGGGGAAGTGGTGGCAATCGTTGGTCCAAACGGCGCGGGCAAAACCAGCCTGGTGAACCTGATCCCTCGATTCTACGATCCCACCGCCGGAGTGGTGCGGGTGGACGGCCACGACATCCGTCAGGTGACAGCCCACAGCCTGCGCCGGCAGGTCGGGGTGGTTATCCAGGAGTCATCCTTGTTTACGGGGACTATCGCCGAGAACATCGCGTGCGGCTTTGTGGCTTCCCCCGAGCAGGTCGAGCAGGCGGCGCGACTGGCCAACGCCCACGATTTCATTACCCGCCTGCCGGAGGGCTATGCTACCCAGGTCGGCGAGCGCGGAGCCCGCTTGAGCGGTGGTCAGCGCCAGCGGATCGCCATCGCCAGGGCCATGCTGCGCGATCCCAGGATCTTGATTCTGGACGAGTTTACGTCCTCAATCGACTCCGAGTCGGAAACCCAGATCACCGAAGCCATCGAGCGCGCCATGCGCGGACGTACCTGCCTGGTCATCGCTCACAGGCTCAACACCATCCGCCACGCCAACCGAATTCTGGTGCTCGAAGGCGGGCAGGTGGTTGAAGAGGGTGAGCATGCCAGTCTGCTCGAGCGGGGTGGTTTTTATTCGCGAATCTACGAGTCGCAGCTGAGGCCCCCTCTGCTGCTGTCGGAAAGGCGGGGAGCGTGAAGATTGTCACCGTGGTGGGGGCCCGTCCCCAGTTCATCAAGCTTGCACCCCTGATCGAGCCCCTGGCGGACCGTTTCGAAAGTGTTCTGGTGCATACCGGCCAGCACTACGACGAGGGGATGTCTGATCAGTTTTTCCACGAGCTGCGCCTGCCGCGCCCCCAGCACCACCTGGGGGTGGGCTCGGCGCCGCACGGCGCGCAGACCGGTCGCATGCTCGAGCGGGTA
Source organism: uncultured Burkholderiales bacterium (assembly GCA_964471395.1). Lineage (GTDB taxonomy): Bacteria > Vulcanimicrobiota > Xenobia > Xenobiales > QWHO01 > QWHO01. Next base: position 2,512 of record CAYYHB010000026.1, read on the forward strand.
GAGGAGATTTTGCTCCAGGAGTCGCCCGACGTTCTGCTGGTTTTTGGCGATACCAACAGTACTCTGGCCGGGGCGCTGGCGGCTGCCAAGCTGCACATTCCGGTGGCCCACGTCGAGGCCGGGATGCGCTGCTTCGACATGCGCGTCCCCGAAGAGGTCAACCGGGTTCTCACCGATCACCTGGCTCGCTGGAATTTCGCCTCCTGCCAGACGGCCGTGGACAACCTGGCTCGTGAGAGCATCACCAGCGGCGTGCACCTGGTGGGCGACATCATGGTGGACTCCCTGCGCCGCACTCTGACCGGCCCCCCCGCCGAGCCGGCTCCGGAGGGCGACTACCTCTTGCTGACCATGCACCGGGCCGAGATGACCCCCGAGGGCCTGGAAACCATCCTGACCGTGCTGCGCGAGCACGGTCAACCGGTGCTCTTCCCCTGCCATCCGCGCACCCTGCAGATTCTGCGTCAGACGGGTCTTGACCGGCTGCTTGCCGAAGGGCCGGTACGGCTGTTGCCGCCCGCCGGTCACCGCCAGATCCTGGCCTGGATTGAGCAGGCCAGCCTGGTTTTGACCGACTCGGGAGGGTTGCAGAAGGAAGCCTACCTCCTTAAGACCCCTTGCTTGACGTTGCGCGATGAGACCGAGTGGGTCGAGACGGTGGCCGCCGGCTGGAACACGCTGGTGGGTCACGACCGGGCCCGCGTTCAGGCAGGACTGTCGGCTCGTCCCCCGGCTGAGCACCCCGAGCTTTACGGAGATGGCCGCACGGCCGAACGAATTCTGGACGTCCTCGCGCGCGTAGCCGTCCCGAGCAAGAGAGCAAAGGAGACCGTATGATCCCGATCTTAGAGCTGACCAGCCAGTACAAGAATATCGGCCAGGAGCTGGAAGAAGCTGTTCTGCGCGCGCTGCGCGGCACCCACTACATTCTGGGCCCCGAGGTTCAGGCCTTCGAGAGCGAGTTTGCGGCCTACAACCAGGCCGCCTTTGGAATCGGTGTGGCCAACGGAACCGACGCGCTGCACCTGGCGGTGCGGGCCCTCGACATCGCCCCGGGCGACGAGGTGATCTGCCCCTCATTCACCTTCATGGCAACCGCCGGCGCGGTGGCGCTGGCCGGGGCCAAACCGGTTTTTGCCGACATCGACCCCACCACTTACTGTCTTGACCCGGTAGCCGTGGAGCGAGCCATTACCCCTCGCTCTCGAGCCATCGTGATTGTCCATCTGTATGGCAATGCCGCCCCCATGGATGAGCTGATGGCCCTGGCCTCACGCCACAAGCTCGCCGTCATCGAAGACTGTGCCCAGGCCGCCGGCAGCACTTACAATGGGCGTAAGGTGGGAACCATCGGCGACTTCGGTTGCTTCTCGTTCTTCCCATCCAAGAACCTGGGCGGAATTGGTGACGGAGGGATGGTGCTCAGCAACCGTCCCGAGCTGGCCGAGAAAGTGCGCAAGCTGCGCGGCCACGGCAGTGCCAAGAAATATCATCACGAGATTCTGGGCACCAACAGCCGCCTGGACGAGATTCAGGCCGCGGCCCTGCGGGTCAAGCTGAAGTATCTCGACCAGTGGAACGCCGGCCGTCGTCAGGTGGCCGACCGCTACCACGCGCTCTTGAGCGACGTGGTCGAAGTACCACAGGCGACCCCGGGCGCCTACCATGTCTACCACCAGTACACGGTTCGTACCGCCCGACAGAAGGAGCTTCAGGCTTACCTCATCGAGCACGGCGTGGGCAGCGTGGTTTATTATCCCGTCTGCCTGCACCAACAGCCCCTTTTCGCCCATCTCCAGATTCCGGCGGGAAGCCTGCCTGAAAGCGAGAAGGCCCAGCACGAAGTGCTCTCTCTTCCGATGTTCCCCGAGTTGACCGAGGACCAGACGGCCACCGTCTCTCGGGTCGTTCATCAGTTCTTTGGCGCGCCCGTGGGCGCCGTCTGAAGGCGGTTTGTTCAAGGGGCTGAAGAAGCGCGTCAAGACTCTGCTGGGCCACCAGGAAGACCTGGAGGCGCGGCTCGCAGAGCATGTGCACGAGCGACTTCCGCTCTTGCTCGAGGAGCCCGAGCTCTACTTCCAGATCAATCCGCTGACGGCGGCGCTGGAAGAAGCTCGGGCCTCAGCTCGGGCCCAGCGGCTGCATGAGGCTTCTGAGCACCTGCTCGAGCATTTTCACGACCGGATCCGTCCGCTCTTTTTCCTGCACTTCACCGAGTGCGAGATGCTACGGCCGGCTCTGGCAGAGCGGCGCGACGAGGCCAACCGACTTCTGAGCGAGGTAGAACGGTCTCTGCACCACAACTTTGGCCCTCTGGGGGTGGAGGAGCAAGCCTTCCAGGGCGCCATCGACTGGTTCTCGGATTTTAAGGGCGGCTCCTGGATGTATGGCTCGGTGGACGACCTGCAGGAGCAACTGGCCGGGACGACCCCCGAAGCGGCTATCCAGGTTACCTGGGAATTCAATCGCCACGGCCACTTCGTGGACATGGGGCGGGCCTACTGGCTGACCGGCCACGAGCGTTTTGCCAGCGAGTTCATCGTGCAGATGGTGGACTGGAGCGAGCGCAATCCGCCGCTCTTCGGCGTCAACTGGATGGACCCTGAGACGGTGGCCCACCGCACCCTGAACTGGCTACTTGCCCTGCACTATTTCCTCAAGTCGGCCCAATTGACGGCCGACGTGCTCGGACGAGTGCTGCGTACGCTGCTGCTCCACGGCCTGGTTCTGTCGCGCAGCTTGCACAGTCAACCCCGCCTTTGCACCGCCTCCTCACTTCAGGTGCTGGCCCAGACTCTGCCCGAGCTGGTGCTGAGCAAGAAGTGGCTGCGCCAGTCGTTGGCAGCCTTTCCGATCTGCCTGCAGAAAGAGCTTGGCCCGGACGGACTGCACAAAAGCGGCTCTTCAGCGGCCCATCGCCAGGCCTGCGAATGGCTCCTGCTGCCGGTCGCTCTGCACCGTCTGAACCAGATGCAAACCTCTGACAGCCTGGCTGCCCGGGCTCAGGAAGCTCTCGAGGCCCTGTGCCACTTGCGTCCCCCCAATGCCCTGGTGCCCGAGCTAGGGCGGAGCCAGGGGCCTGGATTGCTGGGTCGTTGCTGTGGCCCATCCGAGCACGCCGAGCGCCTCCTCGCTTTTGGAGCTCTGGCCCTGGGACACGGGGCGATGGCGCAGCTGGTGGGGGAGATGCCGGTCGAGATGTTGTGGTGGTTTGGTCCCTCGGCCCAGTCCCGCTACGACTCTCTTAGCGGGACCCCCTTACCTCCGGTGGGGGGATACTATCCCGAGGCCGGGCTGGTGACCGTGCGCGACGGTTGGGAGTCGCGCTCGAGCTGGTGCTTGCTGCGGGGCCTGCCGCTGGAGGCCCCACCCGAGCCCGCATTCCCGCCTCGCCTGCCTCATGACGATCTGCTCAGCCTGGCCCTTACCCTGGAGGGCGAGCCTGTCCTGGTCGAGCCGGGAGGGCCGGGGGCTCCAGGCTCGGTAGCTCAGGCTTTCGCCACCCTCTATTGCCACTCGGCCCCGCGCGTGGCCGGAGAGCTCGAGCCATTGCTGTTCACGGGCGAGGGCCATCGCCTGGCCGTGGAGCAGCGCCGCGACGGCCTCTTCATGGCCGGCGGACGCGATGTCTGGATGACCTCCGAGCGTGCCTTCCGTCTTCGCCGCGAGCTGTTGTTTCAGCCCGAGAAGAAGCGCCTGGCGGTGCGTGACACCATGGAGGGCGACGGGGAGGTGCAACTGGAGGAAGTCTTGCTGCTCGCCCCCCACATCGACGTGATGATGCGAGGCGACATGGGTTGCCTGCTCCGAGGGCGTCGCCTGCAGGCTCGCATCCACCCGGTCTTTCCGGCTCGCTTTCGCTACGAGATGCACAAGGGCCGAACTCAGCCCTTCGCCGGCTGGGTGTGGTCAGAGAACGGCAGGCCGGTGGCTACCCAGCGGTTGCGCTACTACTGCCGGGTCAGTCTGCCGGCCGTGGTCTATCTCTGGTTTGGCTGGGAGCCGGGAGATCCGGCCGTGCCGCGGGCCGAGGAGCTCGAGCGGCTTTTCAATCGCTGACTGTTCGTGCCGGAGCTACCCGACGTGGTTGTCTACCTGGAGGCGCTCAAAGAGCGAATTTGTGGCGCGGTGCTGGAGAATCTCGAGCTGGGCAGCCCTTTTCTTCTGCGTAGCGTGGACCCGTCCGTGCCCGAGTTGATCGCTCGCAAGGTGGTGGGATTGGAGCGGCTGGGGAAGCGCCTGGTCTTCGAGCTCGAGGGTGAGCTGTTCTGTGTGCTGCACCTGATGATCGCAGGCCGTTTACGCTGGCGACAGGTGGGCCAGAAGGGCCCGGCCCTCAAGAGCATCGCTACTTTTACCTTTTCGACCGGGCGGCTTCACCTGACTGAGGCCGGCACCAAGAGACGCGCTTCCTTGCACCTGGTGCGCGGCCGAGAACGTCTGGCGGCCTTCGACCCGGGAGGTCTGGAGGTGCTCCAAGCAGATCTGGCCGCCTTTCGTTCCGTGCTGCAGCGCGAGAATCACACCCTCAAGCGCAGCCTCACTGACCCCCACCTTTTCTCAGGCATCGGCAACGCGTATTCCGACGAGATTCTCCACCGGGCACGCCTCTCGCCGGTCAAGCTCTCTCAGAAGCTCACCGCCGATGAGGTCGAGCGGCTTTACCAGGCCACCCGGGCCACCCTGATCGATTGGGTGGAGCGGTTGCGGAGCGATGCCCAAATGGGGTTCCCCGAGAAGGTGACCGCCTTCCGCGAGGACATGGCCGTGCACGGACGCTACCAGCTGCCCTGCCCCGACTGCGGCACACCGGTGCAGCGCATTCGTTACGCCGAGAATGAGACCAACTACTGCCCCACCTGCCAGACGCAGGGCAAGCTGCTGGCCGACCGCTCGCTGTCGCGCTTGTTGCGCCAGGACTGGCCCCGCACCCTGGAGGAGCTGGAGCAGAGAATGCGGAGGATCTGAGCATGATGCGATGGGCGATCTGGCTGTTGTTGTTGACCGGGCTGGCCCTGGCCGCTCCCCGTGGCAAGATGGTGCAGTACACAGCAGGCGATGAGATGGTGAGCGGCTATCTGGCCTTGCCCGAGGGCAGGGGGCCCTTTCCGGCCGTGATCGTCATCCATGAATGGTGGGGTCTCAACGACTGGGCCCGGGAGCAGGCCGACGCATGTGCTCGCAGGGGATACGCGGCCCTGGCCGTTGACCTCTATCGGGGCCAGATCGCCACCGATCGCGATCTGGCCCACGAGCTCTCGCGCGGCCTGCCAGCCGACCGGGCCCTGTCTGACCTGGAGGGGGCGCTAGACTACCTCAAGGCCCGCAAGGATGTGAAGAAGAGCCGAATCGGTTGCATCGGCTGGTGCATGGGTGGTGGTTATGCACTGGAGCTGGCTCTGCATCGCCCTCTGCAGGCCACGGTGATCGCCTACGGCCAGGTCAAGACGCGCGCCGACGGAGTGAAGAGTCTGCAGGGGCCTGTTCTGGGCATTTTTGGCGAATCCGACCGGGGCATCCCGGTGGATACTGTGAAAGCTTTCGAGAAGGCTCTCAGCGAGGCTGGCAAAGACCACAAGATTGTGGTTTTTCCCGGGGTGGGCCACGCTTTCATGAACCCGAACAACCAGACCGGCTACGACAAAAACCAGTCACAGGCTGCCTGGACGGCCATCTGGACATTCTTCGAAAGCAACCTCAAACGCTGAGGCTTACTCCTCTTCGTCGGGCTCTTCGTGCAGGCTTTCCAGAAAGTCTTGCAACATGCTGGCCATTTCGTCGAGAACGAGCAGCATGGTGGCGCTCTGAGCCTTGTAGAGCAAGGACATCCCCTGGGCGAACTGGCGTGCCGTTACCGGCTTGTCGGCGTCGCTTTTCTCGAGCGACTTGAGGTACTTTTGAAGAGCCCGATCGGCCTTCTTGAAGGCTTCCTCGCTGTCTTCCTCATAGTCGTTTTCGGCGGGCTCGGCGCGCTTGGCCATGGTGACCTCCTCGATTCGGTTTCTCGAAGGCTGGGCCTTCGGCCCGATCCGGTAGGGTCCTCGCGACCAGGGCACGAAAGAGCCTGATCTGGCTTTGACACTCGATTTTCACGATTCGGCTCGGGGCCGCAAGGTGCCCGTTGGCCTCTATCCAGCACCTGGCCCGTTGGTGCTGTTCTCCCCCGGCTATGGCGGGGCTTGCAACGGCTATGCTTATCTGGCTCGTGATTGGGCCGATCAGGGGTTGGCGGTGGCTGTCGTAGAGCACGCCGGTAGCAACCACGAGGCGCTGGCCCGGCTCAAGTCCGAGGTGGGCCGCGGCTTTGCCTCTCGCATCGAGCAACTGGTCGAGCAAGATCACCAGGAGTTTCTCGACCGACTGGAGGATCTTCGGTTTGCTCGGGCTCAATTGCTCGCGCTTTACCCCGCGCTGGCCAGCGCGCCAGTCGGACTGGCCGGCCACTCCTATGGCTCGGCCACAGTGGCCAGCCTGGCCGCTCAGGAGGGATGTGCCGGCCTGCTGCTCATGTCTCCCCCCTTTCCGGGCGGCCTCAGCGATGAAGCCTTGCTGGCTCTTCAAGCACCCACTCTGATGGTGACCGGTACCCGCGACCACTCGCTGACGGCCACCAAAACTTATGAGCAGCGTCTGGAGTTGTTCCCGAAGCTGCGGGCCAGACCACGCTTTCTGGCAGTTTTCGACGATGCCGAGCATCTCACATTCGCCGGGTTGGGGATGAAGCTCGAGCGTTGGCTGCCGTCCATCGCGCGTTTGACCCGCCGATTCTGGATGAGTTGTCTGCAGGGGCGAGAAGAGCTCAGTCTTGAGAATTCGGATGTGATTACCCGCTGGGAGGCCGCATGAAAACCGAGGAGTTCGCAGCCCACCTGGGCCAGGCCCTGCAGCGGAGGGGCTACCAGAACATCACCACCCGAGCTACCGAGGCTCCCGGAGTCTCGATGGAGTGCTCGTTTGACGGGGTGAAGGTGCAGTTCGAGCTGAATGTGGGCGGCAAGGCCATCCTGCGGGTACCCGTGCCCCAGCCGTATCAGCTCAGCGTCTCGCCCGAGAGCACGGTGACCAGAATTCTCGATGAGGTGGGCCAGTCGCGTGAGATCAAGACCGGCTTTGCCCAGTTCGACGACAACTATCTGGTGCAGCTATACCCGCCCACCCTGCCGCTGTTCACCAGCGATACGCTGCAGGCCATCGCTGGCCTGGAGCCTTTCATCGAGCTGACTGCCGGGCGCTCGGGCCTGGAGGTGCACAAGACCTGGGAGCTTGGGAGTTTCGGCCCCGAGGAGGCAGCCCGCTGCGTGGATAGTTTGCTGGTGTTGTTCCACCTGGCTCAACTGGCGGCCCGTAGCTAAAGTGCAAGGCCATTGGTCTTGCACTTTAGCGACCGGGCCGCCAGGGTCAGCGCGGACTCATCGCACGGTCGAGCCGACGGTGCTCCAGCTCCGGCGAGGGCGCAAGCGGGCCACGAAGATCATCTCCTGACCCAGTCCGCTGTAACGTTCCCCGAAGTACCCCCCCAGGAGCTGCTCAATCTTGAATCCGCTGCGGGCCAGCAGGTGGACCATCTCCCAGCGGAAGAACCATCGCTGGCTCAGGCGCACGAAGCGTCTTTCCAGGACCTGCCCTCCCGGACCGATCGTTTCGTAGAAGCGCTCTTCGAACAGGCACTGCAGCTCGGGGTCGTAGCGTGAGGCTGAGCTGAGCAGCACCTGGCGACCCTGCTCATCCACATAGTCTCCGCCGGGCTGACGGTACAGTACGGGGTCGGCCGCCTGGCGGCTGTGTACGAGCGTAACAAGGTCGACGTCGTAGACGTTGACGAGCAAGCGCCCCTCGCTTCGCAGGTGGCGCCGGATGGCGCTCAAACAGGCCAGTTGCTGATCCACCCGGGTCAGGTGCATGAACTCGCGGAAAGGCAGGTAGATCAGGCCGAATTTCCGGTTGAGTCGAAAGGAGGTCATGTCTTGCTCGACCAGGGTCACTCGCTGGCGCGTTTCCAGCGGTCGGGAGCTCAGTTTGGCGCGAGTTCGGTCGAGCATGGAGGGACAGCTGTCCAGACCCCAGATCTCGATACCCTGATCGGCCAGGGGCAGCAAGATGCGGCCGGTACCACAGCCCAGCTCAAGGACCGGGGGATAGGCCTTGCGGGCCCACTCGAGATAGAAGGCTACGTCGTCGTCGTAGCCAGCGTACTCAGCGTCGTAAATGGCGGCGTAGTCGCTGTAATCCATCCGTACAAGCAAAAAGGACGGGTTGTGTCCCGTCCTTTCGCGACCTGACGACCGGTTTCCCTCAGCAGAGGAACTGACGGGGCCCGTGGCAGTGACAGGGCGGCATCGGCGGGCGAGGCGGAGGGCACTGCGGGGGCTGTCCGCAACAGTGCTGCTGCCCCTGCTGGGCGCTCATCTGGCCCATCATGAAGCCCATCATGAAGACCATCTGCGGGTCCATCTGGCCCGGCATCCCCATCGGGGGCATTCCCATCGGGGGCATTCCATACTGGGGGCCGTACTGGCCGGGCAGCATGGGCATCTGGGTCATCGGCATGCCAAACTGGGGCATCATTGCGTTGGTCATGCCGAACTGCTGATTGTTCTGCATCATCATCTGTTGCATGAAGGCTTGCTGCTGCTGGGCCGCCTGATGCTGCATGAACATCATGCTGGCACCCGAGCCGAGCTGCCCGCCCAGGCCGGCCCCAAGCATCGCTCCGATGGGTCCGCCCAGGGCAAAGCCGAGCAAGCCACCACCAACGGTGCCCAGCAGGCCAGCGAGCATCGGGTTGCCCAGGATGCCCTTGGCGATGTTGCCTACCATTTTGAGGGGTGCGGTCGCGATGTTGACGACCCCTTTGACCACACCGCCTACAGCTCGGGCCACTCCCCCGACCACTCGTCCAATGGCGCGTCCTACACCACCCATCTCGATATCCTCCTCAACAACATCTTGTCTTGTCTGTCTTGCCCTTCCTATACCGCGCAGGTTTTGCCCGTCTAGGGCGTGTCGGTTCGGTTACATCGCGGCAACATGTGCCTCAGCGCATCGGCTGCTGTCGGTAATTACCGGCCCGGGCGTAGCGGCCGCTCATGTACTGCACGAGTCCCCCGGCCAGGCGCTCGGCGATCAACTGGCGCACTTGCGGTTGCACCAGCCGCGAGGAGTCGTGTGGATGGCTCAGGTAGGCGGTCTCCACCAGCACCGCCGGCATCCTGGTGTGGCGCAGCACATAGAAGGAGTCGCGCCGCAAGCCCTGATTGCCGACCCCGATGGCCTCACCGAGCATAGGCTCGAGGTTGCGCGCAAACTCGTAGTCTTCTTCCTTGTACCAGTGAATGGAGGTGCCGTTCCCCTGGCCACTTGCGCTGGCATTGCAGTGAATGCTGATGAACAGGTCGGCTCCGATGTCGTTGGCCACGTCACAGCGCGCCTGCAACTCCATCTTGTCGGGCGAGCCGGCGTAAGTCACGTCGCGATCGGTCTCGCGAGTCATCAACACTTTCCAGCCCTGGCGCTCGAGCACGGTCTTGAGGCGACGGGCAATGTCCAGGGTGACGTCCTTTTCGTAGACCCCGTGGTGACGGCTGTAGCAGCCCGGGTCGCCGCCGCCGTGACCGGCGTCGATGACCACCACGCCCCGTCCTCCGGCGGCTACGTAGCCCCGGGTAGCGGCAGTTCCTTTGTTGTCCAGCCGTGTCAGGCTGGTCTCGGGGGCCAGGCGCAGCACCAGGGAGCCGCGTGCATTCTCGATCTCGAAGAACTCAAAGGCGTAGCCGGGGGCCACCTGCCCGGTAAATCGCAGCACCGGGATGCCGTCGGCGTCGAGCTGCTCAAAGCGGCCGGCCGACAGGGGATTGCCGGGCGCCTCCAGGGGAGAGGGTGGAGTGTCCATGGTAACACCGGGTAGCTCCATCACCAGTTGGCGAGTGCCGGGTTCGAACTCCCAGCTGAAGCGGACCGGCTCTTCGGCGTAAAAGATGACAAGGTCGTCGCCTTCGGCCCGACGGTAGTCGATTCGCTGAAGTCCCACCGGGGGCCCGGCTCCCACCAGCTGGGAGCTGGGGACCGTTGTGATGGCCAGCTCGTTCTTGAAGGTGCCTGGCTTGAGTTGCCCATCCCAGGCGGGGGGAAGCTGCAGGCGCACCTCCAGCGCTTCTCCGGGGAGGCTGCCTCCGATTACTTCGGCTTTCAGGCTTCCCTGGACGTAGTTGCGCTCCTCGCCGGCCCAGATCAGGTCGGTGAACTTGAGCACCACCAGACCGGCCTCGGGCTTCTCAACGGTGTAGGTGAGCGGGGCCGAAGCTCGGATCGTCACGGTAGGATAGGCTTCATTGGAAATCGAGACCGAGTGAAGCATGGGCATGAGCTGGGTGGGACCTCCCGCGGTGGAGGGCACAGCTCGCAAACAGAGTGCGTAAATCAGGGCGGCAGGCTCGATCATGGTGGTGGTCTGATCGCCGAACATACGCCCGGGCGCCGTGATATCTTGCCCGTTGACCGTGACGGTGGGCGAGTTGAAGGTCCAGAAGCTCTCACGACCGGGAGCGTAGACGAACAGGGTCTGGCCGGTGGTGGACCAGCGCAGTCTGCCCGAGGACAGATCGATCAGGCGACGCACGGCAGGGTCCTGCAGGTTGACCAGGGCGCGGGGACCCTGCTGTGAGACGGCAGGGGTCAGCTCTTGATTTTGAAAAATCATCCGGTCGTAAATGGTCTGGCCGAAGGCCTGTGAGGTCAGACACCACAACAGAAGGGCCAGGATTTTTCCGGTTCGGTTGGACACCACAATCACCCCAAACAAAGCGTTCTAACTTGAAATTTATTCTAAAAGCGGTGAAACTCCTAAGTTCCCCGGAGACTCTCCGGGTTCCTGCCCCGCAGGGACTGCCATTGTTCACCGCATAGGGGCGATAAAGTCTTATTTAAGAACGAAATTCCACGACTGAGTGAGGCCATCCCAAGCATCGTCGCCAAGTTTTGGCACGCCGGCGGCATCGAGCTCGACGGGTGGGGGCATGGCCAGCACCAGCTCGTCCAGGATAGCTTCAAACGCGTCGATGAGCACCGGACTGAAGAACTTTCCGACCAGTTGGCGCATCTCGTTCATGGCCACCCCGGGGGCCAGCGCCTTGCGGTAGGGTCGGTTGGTGGTCAGTGCGTCGTAGAAGTCGGCCACCCCGATGATCTGGGCGGTGTAGGGGATGTCTTCCCCGGCCAGGCCGTGAGGGTATCCGGTACCGTCCCACTTCTCGTGGTGGTGCAGCACCATGGGGATAACGTCCCAGGGGATGCGGTAGATGACCTCCTTGCCCTCCACCTCTTCCGGAAACACCTGACGGAGAATCTCAGCCCCGATCTCAGGATGGCGCTGGATCAACTTGCGCTCCTCGTCGGTCAGCTTGCCAGCCTTGTTCAAGACCTCGTCGCGGATGCCGATCTTGCCAATGTCGTGCAGCCAGCCCCCGATCATGATCTCCTTGAGCTTATCGTCGGGGAGCCCCAACTGTTGCGCTAAGCGGGTGCCGATGTAGGCGACCTGCTTGGAATGGAAGCGGGTGTACGGGTCCTTGGCGTCCAGCGCCGAGGAGATGGCCTGCACGAAGCGGATGAAAACCTCTTCCTGAGCCAGGGCAAATTTCTGAAGCTCGCGGCCTTGCTGGGCCAGGTTCAAGCCCACAGTGGCCTGCAGTTGCAACACCGCGAAGAGCTGCAGGTCGGCCTCGGTGTCGGGGCGCAGCTCGGTTGCTTTCTTGTATTCTTCGATGGCGTGATCGTATTGCCGGTTGTAAGAGTGAAAAGCGCCCTGCGTGAAGTAGCGGAGCGCGCTGTTAGGATGCAGGTTGGCAGCGTTCTGGTAGGCCTCGATAGCCAGGTCGTAGGCGTGCTGCTTGAAGTGCACCACCCCCAGGAAGTACTGGGCTTCGGCATCGCGCGGATTGGCCTCGACCACCTTTTCGAACTGGCGTCGAGCCAGAGCGTGCTGCCCCTTCTGGAAGTAAGCCATGCCCAGGGCTGTTCGCGACTGGCTGTCGCGTTCGTTCTGCTCGAGCGCCTGGCGGAAGGCCTCGATGGCCTCGTCGACCTGGTCGCACTTGAGCAGGGCTTTGCCCAGCGCGTAATGAGCGTAGGAGTGGCGAGGCTGGATCCGGAGAGCCTTTTGATACTGCGGTACTGCTTCGGCGTAGCGATTCAAGGCGCTCAAGATAACCCCGGCCAGGTAGTAGGCCTCCGCTTCATTGGGGTCGAGCTCGATGACCCGCTTGAGATACTGGAGGGCCTGCACGTGCTTGCCCAGGTTCTTGAGCAGGAATCCCAGGCTCAGGGCGGCTTCCTTATAAGTCGGGCGGATCTCCAGGGCCTTCTCGTAGGCCTCCACCGCCTCGTCCATGAGATACTGTTTCTCCAGGCAGCGGGCCAGCTCGAAGTGAGCCTGGAACAGGTTGGGCTGGACGTTCAGAGCCTTACGGAAGCACTCTGTGGCCTGATCGAACTGCATCATGTTGGCGTAAGCGGTGCCCATTTTGACATGCAGCTTGACGTAGACCGGACGCTCTTGCAGGGCCCGGTTGAAGGCCTGCAAGGCCTGGGGTGTACGCCCTAGCTCCACCAGGCACGCCCCCGCGAAGTAGAGAGAGTTGAAGTCGCGAGGGCGCGACTCGAGCTGGGCCATGAATTCCTGGCCCGCCTCCATGAATTTTCCCAGCCGGTGCTGGGCCCGGCCGCGATAGTAGCGAACCCGATTGAAATTCTGGTTGAAGGCCACCACCTTGTCGAAGTCGCTCATGGCCTGCTGGGGTCGGCCCAGGACCAGGGCGGCGATACCCAGATAATAGAACTTGAAAATGTCGTCCGGGGCGGATGCCCGGTACCGGTCCCACTCTTGCAGGGCGCCGGCGATGTCCTGACCGCGCGAGTAGTCAATGTCGTCCAGGTTCAGGTCCTGGTCGTGGTCGGTCATCTTCTCCCATTCGCGGATGGCCGACTCGTAGTTGCGCAGGCGTGTATAACAGATGCCCAGCTCGAAGCTGGCCCGGGTCATGCGCGGATCGAGTGTGGCCGCCTTTTCGAGAGACCGTTGGGCGCGGACCCATTCCCCTTGCTTGAAAAAGTAATGTCCGAATTCGTAGTGAAGCGAGGGATCGTTGGGGCGCTCCACCAGAGCCCGCTCCAGACGGGCTATGAAGAACTCACTTTTCAAGGCCTAACCATTATAGCATCCACCAGGGATGGCTCTCAACACGGTGAGTAGCATCGAGTGATCTTCGCCGCCCGCGCCTGGGATACTCTTTCTTGCGAATTGAAAGGTTGACAGGCATCAAACGACCAGGCTCGCGGTGAGCCTGGTCAGAGGGACATTCCTGAAGAATTTTCGACCGCTCGGGTCAGGCTTCGGCGGCCTTCTCGTCGCTGGCCGAGTTGGGCGTGCGGCGGGCTCGCCGCCAGATGGCCGGCAGGTCCATCCAACCGTTGCGGCGTTTGTCCTCGGCCACGGGGCGCGGGTCGACCGTTGGCTTACGCTCGAGTCGCTCGATGGAGCGCTCGTTGAAAGTAAAGCCTTTCTCGACCAGACCGGGACGTAGGCGACGCTCGCTCAGACCGACTTCGGGCGAGGGTGCGCCAACCGTCGCAGACACCGGTAGCAATTCGTGCTGCTGCAGTTGGAACTCAAACTCGGTGGCCCCGGCCAGGAAGCCTGGCTGAGAGACCATTTCGGCGTTGGCTTGCACCTGCGTGGCCACCACCGTGGCGCGCACGCGACCTTGCATGGACGGGTCTTGCACCAATCCGCAAAGGATCAGGGCTCGAGGCGAAGCGGCTTCCTGCAACAAGGCGCAGGCGCGGGAGTAGTCTTGAATGGACAGGTCGGGTCCGGCAGTGATGTTCAAGAGGGCCCCGGCCGATCCGTCCGGCGAGCCACCCACCAGCGGATTCTTGAGGGCCTGCTCAACAGCCGCCGTGGCGGTCGGGGCGGTAGCCATTCCAAACAGTCCGCGTCCACCGTTCTGCAGCACGGCTCTTACGTCGGCGAAGTCGAGATTGATCACCCCGGGCGTGGTGACCAGTTCTGTCATCCCACGCACCGCGTCGCAGAGCACCTGATCCACGATGCCGAAGCTCTCGTGGAGTGGGCAAACGCCGGCACCGATGGAAAGCAGTTTCTGGTTGGGCAACACCAGCAGGGTATCCACCTCTGCCTCCAGGGCGGCGATGCCCGCCTCAGCGATTCGATTGCGTCGCGTCCCCTCGAACTCGAAGGGTGTGGTGACCACGGCTACAACCAAAGCACCGGCTTTGCGCGCCTCTCGAGCAGCCACGGGGGCCGAGCCAGTGCCGGTTCCGCCGCCCATTCCGGCCGTCAGAAAGACCAGGTCCCCTCCCTGGAAGAGCTCGCGCATCTTACCTACCGAGTTTTCGGCGGCCAGGCGCCCCAGTTCGTGATTTGCCCCGGCCCCCAGGCCTTTGGTAGAGCCTTCGCCCAGGTGCAGCATGGTGGGTCCGCGACGCGCCGCGTGCAGAGCCTGGGCGTCGGTGTTGGCCAGCACCAGGTTAACCCCGGCAGGTGGGTTCTCGGCCAGACGGTTGACCAAGTTACACCCGGCTCCACCCATTCCGACAACGAAAATGCGGGCGGGATACAGACTATTGGAAGGCGACGGCATCAGCGGCTTCCACCTTTCTTGAAGGAGATTCCAACAATCGCAAGCTCGAAACTTGCAGTCTATGGATCAGGCAGGTATTGATAAATTTTCTTCAAGTGCTGAAGGTGTCCTTTCGAACGCAGTGTTCGATTTTGAAATTTTGTCCGAGCTCCGATGGATGAGTGCCAGACTGTGGACACCAGCGCTACTGCGCTCGAATCTGGCCGGCTGCTCGGGGAATGGCCTTCGAGCAGTTCCTCTATCATCAACAACGGCAGCGTTTCGAAAGCAGGTGAGTGAAGAAACCTCCGCGTTGATTCCCAAATGTGACCAGGTTTGTAAAGAAAGTACAAAGCCTGTCCCACCAGGGGATCCGAGGTTGGTCGACGAGAGCTTTCCAGCCATGAGCCATCGTGGCCGCATTCTGGTGGTGGACGACGAGGAAGAGATTCGCGACATCCTGCGGCGCTTTCTCGAGCGTGAGGCTTCGAGGTGGTGTCGGCCCGAGACGGCCACGAGGCCCTCAAACTGGCGAAGAACCCCATCGACCTGTTGATTCAAGACCTTATGATCCCCGGGAGGTTACCCGCGAGGTGCGCAAGACCAGCCACGTCCCCATCCTGATTCTGACGGCCAGGGGCGAGGAGGCCGGCTGAGCAGACAAGCACCCTCGTCTGCTCAGCCGGGCTCTGGAAAGCCTGGAGCGCCACTACCCCGATCTGCGCCAGGACGCCCTTCTGGCTCTGGAGACGGAGCTACCCGGCCTGAAAGACGACCTGCAGGGCTTTGTGAAGACCAACTACCCCAACCTGGTGGCTGACCTGACCGGAGCGCTGCAGGGCGGACGCTGACCAGGTTCGAATGCCTTGCCCTCCATGGGCCAGGCTCAAGCGCTTCACGACCGCATCCACGCCAACCTCGAGAAAGTGATCCGAGGCAAGCCGGAATCGCTGCACCTGCTTGTAGTCGCTCTCCTGGCCGGGGGCAACATCCTGATGGAGGACGTGCCCGGGGTGGGCAAAACTACCCTGGCCAAGGCCCTGGCCCAGACCGTCCAGGGGGACTTCAAGCGGGTGCAGTTCACGCCCGACCTTCTGCCCACCGACATCGTGGGCTCGTCCATCTACAACCCCCGCGAAGGCTCGTTTGACTTTCGCCGGGGGCCGGTCTTCACCAACATCCTGCTGGCCGACGAGATCAACCGCGCCTCGCCGCGTACTCAGTCCAGCCTGCTGGAGGCGATGTCCGAGCGCCAGGTGACCATCGAGGGCAACTGTTATCGCCTGCCCGATCCGTTCCTGGTGCTGGCCACCCAGAATCCGGTCGAGTTCCACGGCACCTACCCCCTGCCCGAGGCCCAGCTCGACCGGTTCTCGGTCAAGCTCGAGCTGGGCTACCCGGATCCCGATCACGAGCTGGAGATGTTAGAAGGCCAGCGCACTCGGCACCCCCTGGAGAGCCTCGAGCCGGTAGCCGAGCTCGCCGAGGTGATCACCGCTCAGGAAGAGGTGCGCAAGGTGCGCGTGGAGCGCCCCGTGGCCCAGTACATCCTGGCCCTGGTGCAAGCCAGTCGACACGAGCCGCGCCTCAAGCTCGGCTCCAGCCCCCGGGGAGCCATCGCCCTCTACCGGGTTTCCCAGGCCCTGGCCCTGTGCACCGGGCGCGACTACGTGCTGCCCGACGACATCAAGCGACTGGCCGCCCCGGTGCTGGCCCACCGGCTCTGCCTGGACACCAAGTCCAAGTACGGCGGAACCTCCAAGGAAAGCATCGTGACCGACCTGCTCGAGCAGGTCAAAGTGCCCACTTAGTGGCCGAGCCTCCCAAGATCCACCTGGGGGAGAGCTTCATCATCCGGTGGATGCGCCATCTGCTGCGTGACCGCCTGACCCCCACTGGCCGCGTGGTTTTCTGGATGATGCTGCTGGCCAACGGCACCGGTGGGTATTCCTTCGTCATCAAGATCTACTTCGTCATCTGCATTCTCTTCGGATTGCTCTTCGTCTCGGTGGTGCTGGCCCGACTGGCCCGCGTCAGGCTGAAGGTGCGAGCCTCCTGGCCCGACCGGGCCACTTGCGGTCATCCCCTGCGGGTGGGCCTGCTGGTCGAGAATCTCTCCCGCCGTCCCGGGCTCGACCTGGCTCTACGCGTGGCCTATCCCCCGGTTCCGCTGGACCATGAGCCCGAGGGGGGGCTGCAGATTCCCCGCCTGGAGCCAGGCGAGCAACTCAGAACCAACCTCGACCTGTCCTTCGACCAGCGGGGGGCTTACGTGCTCAAGGGCTTGCGCCAGGAGACCACCTATCCGTGGGGCCTGTGGCGCGATCTGGTCTACCACCTCGAGCCCCACACCCTGTTGGTGTATCCGCACTTCCAGCCGATCCTCTCGCTGGACATCCCGGTAGGGCGCAAGTATCAGCCGGGGGGTATCGCGCTGACTTCGTTCCTGGGCGATTCCACCGAGTTTCTCTCAACCCGCGAGTTTCGCGAGGGGGATCCGCTGCGCTCCATCCACTGGCGTTCCTGGGCTCGGACTGGAAAACCCGTGGTGAAGGAGTTCCAGGAGGAGTACTTCTGCCGCATCGCGCTTCTGCTGGATACCTTCCTGCCGCCTCCTCGCAGGAAGGGGAAGGTGGATCGGCGCGCTTTCGAGGCGGCGGTTTCCCTTTCGGCTGCGGTGGCCGACCGGTTGGCCCGCGAGGAGTACGTCATCGACCTGTTTGCGGCCGGACCGGAGATCTACCACTTTCAGGCTGGCCGCAGCCTGGCCTACCTTGAGAACGTAATGGACATCCTCTCTTGCATCGAGCCCTGCCATGAGCCGCCCTTCGAGAAGATCGAGCCGGTCATGTTGGAGTATCTCGAGAACATCACCACCACCGTTGTGGTGCTGCTCGACTGGGACGAGCGACGCGAGCGCATGGTGCGGGTCATTCGTGACCGCGGCTCGGAGGTCAAAGTGCTGCTGGTGCGCTCGGCCCCCGCTTCGACCGATCCCACCGCCGGGCTGGATCTTGCCGGCGGCATCACGGTGCTCACTCCCGAGGAGGTCGAGCGGGGCGTGGAGTCGCTGTGAGAGAGAGACTCCCTTACGCGGGACTTCTGGCGGTGCTGGTCTCGTATTCCGCTCTCTACTCGGCGGGAGGGGCCGACCCGCTGATCGTCTTGCTCTGCGGGTTGGCCCTCATCGCCTGCTGGTTTCACGGAACACTGGCCATCCCCCAGCGGGCCCTGTTGCCGCTGGCCTTTCCGGCAATGGTCGTGTTGCTCTACCCGCCCAACGTCACCCCCCTGAACAGCTCGTTCGTAGGGCCGGGCAGCTTTCGGGTGGCGACCATCGTGGCCGCCTATCTGCTGATCCTGATCGTGCGCCGGCACGATTTCAACGGGAAGCTGATTCTCGCCGGGGGCTCGATCACGCTCTTGATCGCCTCCGGCATGAGGGCGGACGGCGAGCTCTCCTATGGCATCCTGTGCCTCCTGGAAGGGGCTCTTCTAGCTCTCTATCTGCGTCAACTCAGGTCCCCGGTGCCCCGCAAGAACTGGCTGGCCATGGGGCTTGCCTTTCTGCCGGTGGTCGGGGTTGCGGTGACCATCGCCCTGGCAGCTCGCTATTCGGAGACCCAGTTGGGGAATCTGCTCAATCTCTTCAGTACAACTCCCGTCTCCATGCAGTTCGCCACCCGCAGCGCCCTGGACGGTATGCAACGTAGTGCCGGGCAAGATCAGCTGGTGCTGCGCCTCTTCTCGACGGCCCCCTCCAACTACCTGGTAGCCCGTTCCTATGGGATCTTCACCAAAGGCGAGGTCTGGGACAGCCCGCCCGGCGAGTCCAGGTCCTTGCCTCGGGCCAGCCAGCGATTGGAAGGCCAGAATACTTACCTGCTGGCTCCCCCGCGCAGCCTGGAGCGAGTCGACCGCATCGAGTTCTTGACCGCTGCCGGGGGGCAACTTCTCTCGACGCGCGATGCCTGGTTGTTGGCGGCTCAGCTCGAGAGTATCGAGCGCACCATCTCGACCGGGCTTCATTTCAAGGGTGCCCCGGGCTTCCCCGGCCTCTTCTGGCTCGGTCGTGGAGGCACGCCGCCGGTCGATGAGGGGGTGCCGGCTTACTACCTGGAGCTTCCTCCTGATCTGCCTCCGATCGTGGCCCGCCTGGGAGCCGAGTTGACCGCCTCGGCCCCCACCCCACTTGCCAAAGCCGCCGCCATCGAGTCGTACCTGCAGGACAATTTCCAGTATGGCTTCGGCTACCCGTTCCAGAAAGGCAGCTCGGCTCTGGAGCAGTTCCTGGAGAAGCGCCCACCTGCCCACTGCGAGTTTTTTGCCACCGCCATGGTGATGATGCTTCGCACTCAGAAAGTCCCCACTCGCTATGTGGTTGGTTTTATCGTGGACCCCACCGACTACAACGACCTGGGCGGATTCTACGCCGTCAGGGCCCAGCATGCTCACGCCTGGGTGGAGGTCTTCCTGGAGGGATCGGGTTGGGTTACCTACGATCCCACTCCGCCCGAGGCCCGCATTCCTCAGCGCGCCTGGTGGCGGCGCTGGTTCTCCCAGCTGGGCGACCTGACCATGTATGTTTTCATGCGGGTGCGCAACTTTTTCCGGCTCAGCCCGGCCCAGATGCTGCGGTCCGCGCTGGCCTTCGTCAGTCATCCGATGGTGCTGGGTGGGCTGGTGGTTGTGGTGACCCTGTACTATGCCTGGCGGATCAGATGGCACCGGGGGGGCAAGCGTCGCCGCGGCAAAGAGCGCCCCGAGGGTCGACTGGGAGAGCTGCTCGAGCGCTTTGAGAAGCGCCTGCGCAAGGATCAACTTGAGCGGCCGGAGCACTGGACCTTGCTGGAATGGGCCGGCCAGCTCGAGCATCCCGAGTTGGGTAGACCGGCGCGCCAGTTCCTGGAAGCTTACTGCCGAGCCCGCTATGGAGCGCTGGTGGCCGAGGATGAGCTCGCTCGCCTGCTCGAGGAGGTGGAAGCGATCAGGCCGACTCCTCGCCGCTGAAGTTCTCCAGGGTGTTGATGGTGGCCTGACCGAGCTCGCCGGCCATGGCCCGGTCGATGAAGCGCTCGACCCGCAGGCGCGCCTCGCTGCCGATCTCGATGAACTCGACCCCGATCAGGAACTGCCCGAAGGCATTCTCTTTTTGCCACTGTACCCGGGCGGTCACCTCGATGGGCTCCTGGTCATACTCGAGCAGAATGCGGAAGTGGATCTCCACGTCTTCCGGCAGCGGAAACTCGTGGGTGATGCGCATGCCCGAGGCCGACAGGTCCAGCGTAAAGACCCCGAACTTCTGGCGCGTCGAGCCGAGGATCATCTCCACCACCAGGATGCGGTCCAGGCGGTAACTGCGGCGTCGATTTTCGGGCGAGTACTTGTCCAGGAAGTGCTGGATCTGGGCGGACTGCTCCCGGGTCAGATCGGTAAACTTCAGGCCCAGCACATGCATGCCGCCGATCAGCTCCTTCTGCCATACCACCTCGACTTGCACCTCGAGGGGCTCGTCCAGAGCCATGCGCACCGGGAAGACCTCGCCGTCTTGAAGCGAGAAGTCGGAATGAATGCGCATGCCGCTTTCGTGCAGGTCGTAAATGTGCACGAAGCAGTTCTTGCTGACCCCGTCAGGACGCGTGAACTCGGCGGCGAAGATCTTCTTGACCTTAATCTTGCGCCGCGCAAGCTGCCTTCGTTCGGCGGCGAGGTCGCGCTCGACCTCGGCCGCGCCCCCTTCGATCATGGGCATCCTCCGCTCGGCCTCAAGGTTCGGTTGAACGCGTCTGGAACCCTACCACCAGCTCAAGATTCCCTGGAACCACAGGCGCATCCCACCCAGATCGTCCATGGCGATGCGGGTGAGCAGGTTGGGCTGAAAGCGCCACTCCAGGCCATACAGGCTCTCGGAGAGACCATTGCCATACATGATGCGGGTCAGCGTCAGTAAGAAGCGATCATAGGAGTCCAGTGCCTTGGCCAGCTTGACCACGTAGGTGGCCGGCAGCTGGTAGTCAAAGCTGACCTCTGACAAAAAGAGCACTTTGCTGATCTGCTGGGTGATGGGATTGGCCACCAGCCCCGAAAGCACGGCCAGCCCCTGAGCCTGCAGGAAGTTGTTCATGGGAATGCTGGTCGAGCCGACCTCGCTCCCCCCGCCGGGTAGACCGCTGACGGCCACCAGGCGCAACAACTGGTTCTGAGCCAGAGGCGGGTTAGAGAAGAGATCCAGCTTCAGGTTGGGATACTGGCCGTCGATCCGGGCCATGATCTGGTAGCCCCCGATGGTCGTATCCGCTTCCACGTTCTCCAGGGTCGGGATCAAGCTGCGGTCCCAGTAAGCCCAGCCCTGGCGAATGTTGAAGGTCACACTGTAAAAAGGGATCTGGAGCAGGCCGCGAGACAGGAAGGCCTGCCCTGACAGCACCGGCGCCCGGGTGACCGAATCGGGCTGCAGCTTCAGGTTACCCTGGGCGCGGACGCGCGAGTCACCCACATGGACCCAGAAATTCTCGCCCATGACCAGGTCGACGTCGTAGCGCAGGGGCAGGCGGAAGGTGCTCAGCTCTTGCTGAGCATCGGTCAGCTGGAGGTAAAGGTCACCGGTCGGCAGGTCCACCTGTCCGGTGACCACCGGGATGAGGCTCAGATTGGGATTTTCCCGGGTGCGGCCAGGTCGGGCCTCGAGGGTGAGGGCCACATCGGCGGTGCCCTGGAAGCGCTCTTGCTGCAAGGGGATGCCCTGACCGGTCAGGCCCAGGTTAAGGAAGGTCGGCTCGAGGCCTGCCAGCTCGGCTTTCCCGGTCACCTGGAAAGGGTGGCCACCGATCAGGCCGTCGAAGCGGTCGATCGAGTAGCGACTGCGGAACATCCCCTGGTAGCTCTCGCCGCCGGCCACCACCTCGGCCTCCTCCGGGCGGATCTGCTCAAACCGGGTCTCTACGTTCAGAGCCGTAATCGGCTGAGGGAACAGGCTGGTGGTCAGGCTGCCGTTCTGGATACTCAGCCCTCCCTGCACCTGGGGCAGCTCCAGGGTGCCGGTCAGGTCGAGCCGCCCCTGCACCTTGCCGGAAGCCTGAGACACCTGGGGCAGCAGCGTGTCCAGGAGCTGCATGTTCTGGTCCTCGATGTGAGCCGAAAGACTCATCTCCCCGTCGCTGCGCAGGCGCAGCCCGTCCCAGGCCCAGTTGAGCCGGTCAGGCAGGTTGGCGGCTTCGCGCACCCAGCGCAGGGGGAGTTGGCCACCCAGGGTCAGGTGCTCGGCCGCCCGCACGGCCGAGCCGATGGTGAGAATCACCCCCGGCGAGCCGAAGTCGACCAGGTAGCCCCCGTTGCTCTGGGGGCGGCCGGTCACGTGGCCCGCCAGCGAGAGCTCCACGCCCTTCACCAGCTCGCTCTCGCGCACGGTCCGAAAAGAAAGGTCCAGATCGGGCGTGGTCAGGAGGCCCTGCAGTTTCAGGTCGAGCTGCTCCACGTGGCCCCGCACAGCTGCCGCACCGGGATACAACCAGGCCAGGGCTTCCAGGGGCATGTCCCGCACGGTGGCGGTCAGGCTACTGTCCTTGCTGCCGGCCAGCACCAGCTGACCCATCGCCTCCAGGAAACCGCCGTTAGCTTTGAGCCGGGTCGAGCTCAGGCTCAGCACGGCATTAGATCCTTCACGCCCGAAGCTCAGGGTGGCCGGGCCGTCCAGGCTCAAGGCCAGCCGCCTTTCCTCGAGTTGACGGGCCAGCTCCAGCGAGCGCACCTCGAATCCGTATTGGGGCAACCGGGTCACCCCCAGTGTCTCCAGGTCGCGATACCACTGGCCCTCCAGGCTGACCGTTCCGCTCACCCGCCCCTCCAGGTCGGTGGTCAGGCCCAGCAACCCGGCTAGCTGGCTCATGGTGAAATTTTCCATGCGGGCCTGGAACGGTCCCGTGCGCAATGTCCCAAAATCGGGCCCACGGGGCGATTTGAACCAGTCAGAAAGCTGGTCGTCCGGTTCGAATGGCTGGAAACTGACGGAGCCCTGGGCTGTAAGGCTGGCTCCCTGGGTCTGGAAGCTGAACGAGTCGGGCGGAATGTCGAGGGTGGCGCGGATGCCGTTCCACGCCAGCTCGATTCCCTGCCCCGACCCGGTGGAGAGGGTACCGTCTTGATGGCGCTGCAAACCACCCAGGCGTACCCCATCGAGCAGCATCGTGCTGGCAGGCAATCCGGTCAGGGCCGAGGGGCTCCAGGAGAGCTGTTCAGACTCCAGGCCCAGGTAAGCCACAGGTTGTTGCCCCCGGGTCTGCAGGCGCAGGGCCAGGTCGGCGTTGCCACTCAGGGCGGTGAAGGGCGCGCCCAGACCGTGGAAGTAGCGCATCGGTACGTCGTGCGAGTAAAGCTGGGCTACGTAGTCCCCAGAGCTGGTGCGATTCCCGCTGCCCAGCATGCGCAACTGGCCTGACTCGAGCTCCATGCGCGAGATAGCAAACTCGCCTGCCCGGCTCTTGAAGTCGACGAGCAAGCGGTCGAGGGGGAAGATCCGGTCCTGCAGCGGCAAGCCTCCGCGAGTCATCTGCAGCCGGCCGGCCAGAGACGGTCTAGACAGGGGGCCGGTCAGGCGCAGACGGTCGAAGGAAACCTGTCCGTAAAGGCGGGCGAAAGGCGTGGAGAAGCGCTCGGGTAGCAGAGCCACCGCTCGAGGCGCATCAAAGCCCCGGGTGCTGAAAACCAGGTCGGCAGGCTTGTTGGGCTCGAAGGATACCCGTCCGCGCACCTCCATCAGGTCTTCACCCGGCCCGTGGCCCAGTCGGGCATCGAAGGGGTGGGCGCTCACCCAGATGGGCTCGAAGGCCATCTGGCGGCGGTTGCCGCTCAGTCGCCCGCGGGCCGAGTAGACCTGGCCCCCCTCCAAAGACATCCAGGGCATGTCGACCTGTCCCGTGACCATTGGGATGGCGAAGGGGCCGCGTATCGTGCCTACGGCCTCGCCCACGCCGGCGGCCACCTGATGGTCCAGGGCCTGGTTCAGGGTGCGCCTGTCCAGCCAGGGGCGGGAGGCCAGCCAGCCCAGCTCGATGTCTTGAGCTTTGTAGCGCAAATCGACCTGGCGCGCGGCCAGGTCGACCGTGCCGCGCACACTCAAGAGGCCCCAACTCGGGGTCGAGAACTCGCCCAAATCGCTCTTGTGCAGCGGAGGGGCGAAGATGGGGCCGGGGAACGGATAGGCCTGACCGTGAACCCCGGTCGTGGCCACCCGTCGGGTAGGAGGGTAATCCCAGGCCAGATAGCCCTGCTCGAGCTTCAGCAGGGCGCCCTGGCGCTGGCCCCAGGTGTTCAGCTCCACCGGACTCGTGAGGCCGAGTTGGGGGCCAGCCAGCTCGCCACTGGCGATGAAGGAGAAGGCCTGAGCCGGCCCATCAAGTCCGACCAGGCCGGTGAACTCCTCGGCCACCCGATGAAAGGCCGGCATGCCCAGTACGCGTAGATCGACCTGGTCGGCCCAGACCATCGCCTCGAGCGAGTCATCCTGGCGCCGCACCCCTTCGGTGGCCATTCGGCCTTCGTGGTTGCCGGCCACGGCTTCGAACCAGTCCGGTCCGGTATCCACGTAGAGGAGTCGGGCCTGGATGGGGGACTGGAAGGTGAGCGGCAGGGCCAAAAGGTCACGCAAAATGGTTCCCGGCAGGTTGGTCCCGTCCAGCGCCAGGCGGGTATCCTGCCCCTTCAAGCCATAGCTGCCCGCGGCTTCCACCTGTCCCTGGTCGATTCTTCCTGTCAGGCCGGGGAAGTAAAGCCGCCCGCCCGACAGCAGGAAGGCGCCGGCCAGGTCGCTCAGGACGTGGCCGCTCATGGCCAGGCTCGAGCCGCGCAGGGTGCCTCGGGCGGTCAGGTCGGAAGGTTTGTCCCAGAGCCCCCACAGCATTCCCTTGCCGCTCAGGCTTCCGCTCAGGCTGCGCCCGCGAATGGTGAGCGGGGGGAAGGCCACCTGCTCGGCTTCCACCCCGGCCGCCAGGTAGCGTTCCTTGAAGTCGAGGTAGGCGCCCGGCACGCGGATCTCGGTGCCGCCCCGGGCCATTGTGGCCGAGCGCAACAGCAGCGTCTGCGAGCCGTAGAGGAAGTTGGTGCTGGCCGAGTCGAGCACCTGGCCCAGCCCCTGAAAGGCCAGCACTTTGGCCGTGCCCTGCACGATCGGCTCGGCCAGCGTGCCCAGCACCGAGGCCTGGAAGCTGGCCTGGCCTTTGAAGTCGGGGGAGAGCGCCTGGAGGGAGGCGCGATCGCCTCCAAGGTTCAGCAGCAGTGCTTCCTGGTCGAGGAAGACGAACCCGCTGCCCCAGAGCTGGCCTCCGGCCGCCTGGGCACTGGCCTGCTCCACCTCCAGCAGCCGATCCGAAAGGCGGAAGCTGAGATCCAGGTCGTGCAGCTCTTGCTTCCCGCTGGCAAGGTGGGCCGAGCGAACCGTGCCCCGCAGCTCAGGATTGCGGGCCGAGCCTTCCAGGGAAAGCTCGAGCCGGGCTTCGCCTTGCAGCTTCGGAGCTCGGGGGCTCAGCTCGCGAAGGCGTTGGGCCTGGATTCTGGGAAAGTCGGCCTGCAGATCGAGCCACAGTCGGGGGGGCAGGAAGACATCACCGCGTACCCGGAAAGGCGTGTCATCGGCCTGTCCCTGAAAAGACTCCAGGTGCAGAGCGTTGCCCGCCAGGCTGGCCTGGCCGTTCAATCGCTCGATCGGCCAGGGAAGGGCATTGGCGCTGAGTGTGCCGTCCTTCAGCTGGAGGCTCCCCGACCAGGAAAGGGCCTTCGGAAGGCCGGCATAATTGGGAGCGCGGCCGGCTGCCTGGATGTCGCCGTCGAACTGGCCCCCGGACAGGCTGGCCAGACCCTGCAAGCTTGGAAAGCCTGAGAAGGGCTTCAACTCGAGATTCTGCAAGAAGAGGCGCAGATCGAGGACGGGAGCCTCCCGACCCAGGGCGCCAGTCAGCTTGAGCTCTCCTGGCTGCCGCTGGACCGGGCGCAGGGTCAGCTCGAGAGTAGCCATCGGATCCGAGCCGGCCGTCTGGAGCAAACCTTCGAAGCCCGCCTGGTAGACGAACAGGTTGCGCCGCTCGTCGCGGTAGAAGGTGGTGCCGTCCACGACCTGGATGCGACCCCGGTAGCGGGCCAGCCAGGGACGACCGGGGGGACGGGCGCGGAACAGCCGGCTGAGGTTGAGCACTCCCTCGGGGTTGACGCGCAGCGTCAGCACCGGCTTTTGAACGCGGATGTCGCCCACCAGGGCGGTTCCGTCGCCGCTGGACAGATAGGCCAGCGGGCGCAGGCCCACCTGCACGCTGCCCGCTTCCAGCACCAGCCCGTCTTGCCTGGATTCGACCCGCAGACCGTCCAACGCGATCGAGCCCAGTCCCGGCCGGGCACGCTCGAAGACCAGACGTCCGTCCAGGTCCCGCGTCAGAGGGCCCAGAGCCAGGCGGACCAGAGGAGTGAAGAACAGCCAAAGCAGCAGCAGAGCCACCACTCCCAGAGCCAGTCCGAGAGTCAGGGCCCGGAGAACGAACCTTCGTAGCTGCGCGGCATGAGGACGCATGATCGGGCGAATCCGCAGGAGAATTCTGGTTGCCCTTCCCTCATCATGGGAGCGAGTCCTGCATTTATCAGGGTTTTTGGCAAAAAAATTGAATTTGGCTCAGAATCCGCCCATGCCGGTCCCCGAGCACTGGCATGAGAGAAGCCAGTTCCCAGGGTATTAAATCATCGCGGAGCACGCGCATCGTCTGTTCTGACAACTCGTCTTCGGTCGGTTCCGGCTTTGCGCAGCCTACGACAATAATCACAATGAGTATCACCAGAGCGCTAACTGACCGCCGGGTCATACCTCGGGAAACTTCAACTTGCGTAGGGCTTCGAGCTCGCGCACGTGATCGCGGTCTTTCGGGCGGTTGGCTGCGCGTTTCATGGACAGCAGATCATCCAGCGACGCGACCGGGACAGACAGCCCTCCAACGTTCATCACCTCGGCTCGTTCCCGAAGCTCGGCATACGGCGGTGCCCCCGGTGCGAGTCCGAGTAGATCGAGATCCCCCAGGTCAGTGCTGAGTGTAAAGTTGAGGCCTAGCTCAAGAGTTCGGCTGTCCCAACGGAAGGGCAACTCCGCAGGCGCTCCGCGGAGTACTGGATGAAAAGGGGCTAGCGACGTTGCCAGGGCTTCCAGATTCGACCGGTCTCGGGCATAGACGAAGTCGATGTCACGCGTAAGGTGCGCCGAGCCGTGCAACGCCATAGCGACCCCACCGATCACGACGACTTCGACGGAATTCTCGAGCAGAACTTCGAGGACCCTGCGGAACTCAGGCGGTTCTGGCACGCTCGATCTCGAGTAAGAACCTCGCTCCGGCCTGAAGCTTCTCCAAACGTTCGCCAGGTGTCAGGGCGAGGTTCTGCCGCAGGAGGGAAAGGTCCACCCCATCCTCGTTCTGATGGGGAAAGCCCTGTGTCAAAGCTTGGAACAATTCGAACTGTTCCAGGGTCATGCCAAGCTCTTCGTGCGCCTTCATCGCAGGAATCTTCGGGCCCCGGTGCCGGGACTCCCGTCCAGCAGGTTTGGCATCTTGTGATCAAAGGGTGATCATTTGGCCCACCAGGCGCCCCCCAAACCCAGTCGGGGCGCCATCGAAGAGGCCCCATGTAGGTTCCCCGGGTAAGAGCGACGATTCTTGCGTTCGTGCGGGTTCGGAGAACCGTAAGCTGATTCTACCCCAGCCTGCCGTGCCCGTCGGTGAAGTTTTCCCGAAGATCAGCTGGTACAGAGTGCTGAAAAGGACGACCCCCTGCCAGAGAGGAATCGGCCTGCATGCTCCCCGACGACCCACCTCCGGACGCCACGGTCGTCCAGGCTCCCGACCAGCTTGAGCAGGCCCGCACCGATTCGGGGGCGATGCCGGCGACTCCGCCAGGCTATCGGCTGGAATATCGGCTGGGGGTAGGCTCGTTTGGCGAGGTGTGGGCAGCGGTGCAGCTGCGCACCGGCCAGCACGTGGCCATCAAGTTCTTTCGCCGCTCCGGCCTGGATTTTGACTACCTCAGGCTGGAGGTCGCCCGTTTGCGCGAGGTGGCCAGCCATCCCTTCGTGGTCGGCCTGCTCGATGCCGATCTGGAGCATGATCCGCCTTTCTACGTCATGCCGCTGCTCGCTCGTTCGCTCGACGACGAGCTGCGCCCCCCGCTCAAGACGGCCGTCAGCTGGATTCAGCAACTGGCGACCGCTCTACGCTACCTGCACGATAAGGGCGTGTTGCACTGCGACTTGAAGCCCTCCAACGTCTTGCTTGACGAAGAGCGCCGGGTGCGACTGTCTGATTTTGGCCAGTCGCGCAGCCAGAACGAGAAAAGCGGAGCCTTTGGAACCCTCGGTTTCATGCCTCCCGAGCAGGTGCGAGCCGAGGCCGTTCCGGACGTCTCCTGGGACGTCTACAGCTTCGGAGCGACATGCTACGCGCTCTTGACCGAGCGCTACCCGCGGCTGTCGGAGGAAGACCAGATCTCGCTGCGCTCCAGCGCCAACACTCTGGAGCAACTGGACCTCTACAAGAAGCTGCTTGCCTCCAGGCCCCTCACGCCGCTGCGCGAGCTTCGCTCGGAAGTTGACCCGGAGCTGGCCTGCATTCTGGAGTGCTGCCTTCGAGTCGATCCCATCTCACGCACCCCCTCGATGCACGAGGTGGTGGACGACCTTCAGCGCTGGCAGGCTCGCGAGCCGCTGCTCTGCCGTCGGCCCTGGGGTCGCCGTTATCGCCTGGAGAGGTTCCTGGCCCGACCTCTGGTGGCCTTGAGCTTACTGCTGTTGGCCTTCTTTCCACTCTTCGTGAACACGTACCTGACTCTCAAGACGCGCACATTACTGGCCGTGGAGGTCAAGCTGCGGGTGCAGCAGGGGTGCCAGATGGCCCGCAGCGAGCTGCTGCGCGAGCTCTCGCCCCACCGCGATGCGCTCAACCGCCTGGCTGAGAGCCAGGGTCTGCTTCAGCCGCTGGAGGGGTTCGAGAATCTGTTGTTGCTTGACAGCTCAGGGAGGGTCCTGCAGTCGCTCGCCCCCTGGAGCGCGCCGCTGGGGGCTCCCACCGGAAAGGTGCTGATGCCCCCCGGGGACCGGTTCCTGTTGGTCGCCGGTCGGTTGGACCCGGATCGGTTTCTGGCCGGAGTCCTGCCGCGTTCCATGCTCGAGGACCGGCTGGCGGAGGGTTTCCGACTCGCTTTGCCGGGTCGGGAGGAACTGCCGGCGGTGAGCCGCTATGTCAACCAGGCCGGTCAGGATGTCGTAGGCGCCAACCTGCCGGTGGACGGCTTCATGCTCGTCTACGAGGTGCCGGCTGACACGGCCCTGGCGGCTGCCGACGAGATCCTGGTCAAGAATCGCTGGTTGAACCTGCTGGTGGCTTGCGCGCTCTTCCTGTTCGTGCTGGTGGCCAGCACCCGCCAGCCCGGGGGAGCAGGAATCTGAAGTTCATTCAAGAAGCGCGCAGTACTCGGGCTGACCAGAGGCGTCGAGCCCCCTTCCTCAAAGGATTGTCCTTTGGCTCCGCAGACCCACTCGGGGATATCCCCTTTCTCTCGTCGAATCCAACCATGCAGAGGTGAACCATGCTCGCACCTGATCAGGAGGAGTTCTACCCCTACTACGAGGACACGGTGACCGAGTCCGACTGGCACGTGGTGGCCATCCACTACCTGTTCGGAGCTTTGCGGGCTCACTTCGCCGATCACCCCGATGCCTGGGCCTTCTCGAACATGTTCGTGTACGATCAGCCGGGCAATCGCGACCGCAAGGTGTCTCCCGACGTCTTCGTTGCCTTCGGCTGCACCCACGAGAAGCGTCGCGTTTTTCGAACCTGGCTCGACGGGGGGCCTCCGGTGGCGGTCTTCGAGATCACTTCCCGCACCTCGCGCAAGACCGATCAGCAGGCCAAGCGGATTCGCTACGCCGAGATGGGCGTGCAAGAGTACTTCTTGTTCGACCCGCTGGGCGAGTATCTGCCCGGCCAGTTTCGGGTCTACCGCCGGGAAGGCCAGGAGCTGGTGCCGGTCGTGACCCAGGGGCGTTATCGCAGTGAGCTTCTCGGGCTCGAGCTGGTCGTGGAGCAAGAGCTCTTGCGTCTCGTGAACACCACGACCGGAGCGCCTTACTTTTCGGCCGAGGAGGAAAGGGCTGTTGCTCTGGCCGAGCGGAACCGCGCCGAGGCCGAGCGGGACCGCGCCGAAGCTCTGGAGGAGCAAGTCCGTCAGTTGCAGCAACGCCTGGACCAACTCGAAGGCTGATTACCCCGAGGCCAGCCGACAGGCCCCCAGGGCCACGCAGTCTTCGGGCTGATCCGCCACCCGAACTTTGACCCCTAAAAGTCGCTCCAGCATCGTGTCCAGTCCCACCAGTCGGGCCGCTCCACCGGTCAGCACGATGCCTCGCTCGTAGACATCTCCCGAAAGCTCGGGCGGGGTGCGCTCGAGAACCTGGCGCAGTCCCGCCACGATCTCGCCCAGGGGCTGCTCGAGCGCCTCGCGGACCTCGGATTCGCTGACCGTGACCGTGCGGGGCAGACCATCTACCAGGTCTTGCCCGTTCACATCCATGGTGCGCTTGCTGGGCTGGGGAAAGGCGCTGCCCAGTTTAATCTTGAGCTGCTCGGCGGTGGCTTCCCCGATCATTACGCTGTGCACCCGGCGCAGCATGCGCTGGATGGCTTCGTCTAACTGCTGGCCACCCAGGCGCACGGTTCCTGCGACCACCAGCGCGTGCATGGAGAGAATACCAACGTCGGTGCAGCCTCCCCCCAGATCGACGATCATGTGGCCTTCCGGCTCGCTCAGGTCGAGGCGGGCTCCCAGGGCGGCCGCCAGGGGTGCGGGAACCGGCTCGGCCCGGCGGGCTCCTGCCTTGAGGGCGGCCTCCACCACAGCTCGCCGCTCGACCTTGGTGACTTCGGCCGGGACGCTGATGGACACGGTCGGGCGCCAGACCCGATAGCGGTTGGCGCGCTTGAAGACGTGATGCAGCAGGGCGTCGGCGGCTTCCAGGCTGGCCACCACGCCTTCGCGCACCGGGCGCAGGGCTACCAGGCTGCCCGCCGTGGGGCTCTGCGACTGCATCAGGCGGGCCGCTTTCTCACCCGTCTCGACGATTTTGCCTGAGTTGCGCTCGACGGCGACCAGGGTGGGCTCGCTAAGAATTACCCCGCGCGAGGAAGTGGCTACCTTGACCCAGGTCGTGCCCAGGTCGACGCCGAGATGCACGAGGGGTCAGGCGACCTGGGGCAGGGGGCCCTGCACGCGCACGATTTCGGCTCCCAGGGCTGAGAGGCGCTGCTCGAGGTCTTGATAGCCGCGGTCGACGAACTCCACGCCCGAGATCACGGTCTCGCCCTCGGCCACCAGGGCTGCCAGCACCAGACCGCCTCCGGCACGGATGTCGGGAGCATCCACGGGGGCACCGCTGAGCTTGCTGACCCCTTTGATGACCACGTGACGGTCCTCGGCCTTGACCTTGGCCCCCAGTCGTACCAGTTCCATCACGTACATGAACCGACCCGAAAAAATGTTCTCCTGCAGAGTGCTGGTGCCGTCCGCCAGACACAGCAGAGAGACCAGCTGAGGGTGAAGGTCGGTCGGGAAGCCGGGGTAAGGCGCGGTGGAGACGTCCAGCGCCCGGATGGGCTCGCGCCCCTGCACGCGCACCCAGTTGTCGCCTACGGTCACCTCCTGGCCAGCTTCCCGCAGATGGTCGAGCAGAGCGGCTACGTGCTCGGGCTCGCACTCGGTCAGGGTGACATCGCCCCCGGTCACGGCTCCGCCGATCAGGTAGGTGCCGGTCTCAATGCGGTCGGCCACGATGGTATGGCTGGCTCCGTGCAAGCGCTCCACACCGTGGACGCGCAGCCGCGACGTGCCGATTCCCTCGATCCG
The DNA here is from genome assembly GCA_964471395.1 of uncultured Burkholderiales bacterium. Classification (GTDB taxonomy): domain Bacteria; phylum Vulcanimicrobiota; class Xenobia; order Xenobiales; family QWHO01; genus QWHO01. Next base: position 34,062 of record CAYYHB010000026.1, read on the forward strand.
GGCTCCCATCTTGACCAGGAAGTCGGCCAGATCGCCGATCTCAGGTTCACGGGCGCAGTTCTCGAGCATACTGACACCCTCGGCCATCGTGGCTGCCATGAGGCAGTTCTTGGTGGCTCCCACGCTGACCTTGGGAAAGCGAATATGAGCCCCCTGGAGGCGGCCGGACACCCTTACGTGGGCGAAGCCGCCTTCGCTCAGAATCTCCGCCCCGAGCCTCTTGAAGCCTTCCAGGTGCAGGTCCACCGGGCGGGGGCCCAGGCGGCAACCGCCCGGCAGCGAGACGCGGGCTTCGCCGTAACAGGCGAGCAACGGCCCGGCCACGTCAAAGGATGCGTTCATCTTGCGCACCAGCTCGTCCGGTGCGGTTGTCGTTGAGATGTGGGAGGAGTCGAGCACCATGCGACCCTTGCCTTCGAACTCGACCTTTACTCCGATCGCTCTCAGGATGTCGGACATCACCCAGACGTCGGAGATGTCCGGGACGCGCTCGAGCACAACCTCGCCCCTGGCCAGGATGGAGGCGGCGATGATCGGCAGAGCGGCATTCTTGGCCCCGCAGGCCGGGATGCTTCCCTGGAGAGGTTTACCGCCCTGCACCACCAGCCTGGCCAAACGATCCGCCTCCTTTACTTGTGGCCCGCGATTTCCAACCGGGCCTGAGCCGCCTTCAGCTCGATTCGCAGTGCTTCGCGATCAGCCGTAGTCACTCCCAGGTCTTGCAGCTTCTTCTGGACCTCATCGAGGCTCTTTTTTGCGCGGTCGAGGTCTACCTCCTCGGGCCGCTCGGCAAAGTCGACCAGACAGACGGCCTTGTTCTCGGCCACCTGCACGAAGCCCGCCCCGGCAGCCATCCGACTGACCTTGCCGTTGGCATCGGTGTAGGCCATCGTACCGGGCTGAAGCATCGCCAGCAGCGGAGCGTGCTGGGCCAGAATTCCCATCTGCCCCATCACCCCG
>CAYYHB010000027.1:0-8942 GCA_964471395.1 uncultured Burkholderiales bacterium
CTCCCCAGGTGCGCTTGCCCACCAGCGGCCCCAGCTTGAGCAGCTTGAAGCAGTGACTGAAGATGTCTCCATCCGAGCCGGCCAGCTCGTTGGTGATGGCTACCAGCGGCCCGCCAGGCGAATCGGCCGGATAGGGGGCCGGCTGGCCCCAGCGCTGGAAGTCGTAGCCGATGCGGCGCCGGCTCAGCTTCTCGAGCAGCATCTGGGAGACGTTGCCGCCCCCGTTGTAGCGAACGTCCACCACCAGACCCTCGCGGTCGACCTCGCTGAAATAGCTGCGGTGGAACTCGGAAAATCCCCAGGGGCCCATGTTGGGGATGTGGATGTAGCCCACCCGACCGCCGCTGGCCTGGTGCACCTTGCTCCGATTGGTCTCCACCCATTCGCGGTAGCGGGCCAGGGTCTCGTCTCGCAGCGTCTTGACGAAAACCCGGCGGGGCTTGGAGCGGCCCCGGCGCAGGGTGAGCTGCACCTCCATGCCGGCCTGGTTGACCAGCAGTTGCTCGGGGGTCAGCTGGCGCGTAAGCGGCACCCCGTCGATGGCCAGCAGGAAGTCGCCTTTGCGAATGTCCAGCCCCACCCGATTGAGGGGGGAGTCCTGAGTCGGATCCCAGGAGTCGCCCCGCAAGACGTGGTCGACGCGATAGGCCTGGCGCTTGTCATCCCAGCGAAGGTCGGCCCCCAGGTGGCCAATGTGATAGCCGGGCTCGCTGGGGTAGTCGCCGCCCATCTCGTAGGCGTGGGAGGTGCCCAGCTCACCCTGCATCTCCCAGAGCAGGTCGCTCAGCTCGCTGCGGGTGCTGATGCGCTTGAGCAGAGGGAGGTACTCCTGGTAGACGCCATCCCAGTCCACGCCCGACAGGTCGGCCGTCCAGAAGTGCTCACGCATCAGGCGCCAGGCTTCGCGGAACATCTGGCGCCACTCCAGCACCGGGTTCACCGAGACGCGCACCCGACTGAGGGCCAGCCAGCCCGTCTTGCGGCTCGGCGTGGTATCGGTGCCCTCGGTCTTCTTGCCGGCCTGCAGCACCCGCACTCGCCAGCCCGAGCGGTAAGCCAGGGTCTTGCGATCGCGAGAAAGCTTGAAGTCGGTGACCTTGGTCGCCAGCTCCTTGGTCTCCTGGCTCTTGAACTCGTACGACCAGAGCGTGCCCCGGGCCGAGGGCTCGCGCGAGCTGGACCAGTGGCTACCCAGGCTGCCCTCCACCGGGAAGGAGGTGAACAGGATCTGATCCGACAGGCCCACCACCCGGCCATAGATGCCTTCGGTAACCGGCAGGGCGATCACCCGGTCTTGAATGCCCTCCAGGTCGACCGGAAGTGGCTCAGGCTCGTCCTTCTTGCGCTTCTTCTTGTCCTCGCCGTTCTCGTCTTTGGACTTGCCGGACTTGCCGTTCTCGCCCGGAGCCCGGGGCTCGGCCAGAAAGGGCGAGGGAAGGTCGGCGCGCATGGTGATGCAGTAGGGGCGCATCCCCTTGGGGAAGCCGGCGTCGAAGTAGTGGTTATCGTAGACGGGATCAAACTCCCGGTAGGACAGGAAGTACAGGTAACGCCCTTCGGGATCGAAGTTGGGGGCCACGTCGCGAAACTGAGGGCGGGTCAGCTCGTACCACTGGTCTTCGTTCAGCAGGTACAGCCTGAGCTGGCTCACGTGCAGGCTGGTGGTGAAGCTGTAAGCGATCGACAGCCCGCTGGGAGACCAGCAAGCGCCGTGGATCCGGTCATAGGGGGACCGGTCCAGAACGCGCACGGTCTTCTCTTTCAGGTCGGCCAGCAACAGCTCATGACGGTGGTTGGTGAGGAAAGCCTGATCGCGGGTGGGCGAGATCTCCATCGTGAGGGCCCGGCCCAGATCAAAGTCAGGCGCGAGGGCCTCGGGCGGTTTGCGAGCGTCCAACCAGTGCAGCTCGAGGTGCTCCTCGCCGCCCCGATCCGAGATGGTGAGGATGCGCTCGCAGTCGTTGAGCCAGCGGGACAGGCGATAGCGAACGCCGTCCCGCTCGCCGAGTTGGATGACCCCTTCCTCCCAGTGGGCGAAGGCAAAAGGCCGACCGCGCACCACCGCGAGAATGCCGGTGCCCTTCGGGTGCAGCTCGGAATCCTCCAGGTAGGTGTAAGGGTTGACGAAGCGCCGCTGGCGGTGGGGACGGGGGCTGCGGTACTCGATCGGGATCTTGCGGCTCTTGTCGCTCGCCGGGTCGTAAAGATGAAGGTCGGCCCCGGCCTGGTACACGATGCGCCGCCCGTCCGTGGCCGGATGGCGCAGGTAGTAGGATTCGAGATCGGTGTGACGGCGAAGATCACGCCCGTTGGGGCGGCAGCTGTAGAGGTTGCAGACCCCCTCGTGGTCGGAGCCAAAGTAGACGCGCTCCCCCACCCAGACCGGTCGGGTGACGTTGCCGTCGAGCTGGATCAGGCTACGAAAGGGAGCTTCTTCCGCATCAGCGATCCAGAGTTGCCCTACCGTGCCACCGCGGTAGCGCTTCCAGCGGGCCGGGTCCCAGGTGTGTCGGCCAACGACCACCTGCCCCCGGGGTCCGAAGGCCACCGCGTTGGCAGGGCCCCAGGGCATGATCTCGGGCAGTCCTCCCTGAATGTGAACCCGCCCGAGCGCGTACATGCGGCGAAACGGCAGAGCCCGATTGGTGGCGAAGTAGACGTGCTCCCCGCTCCAGCCCACCACGACCGTATCGGCCCCCAGGTAGGTGAGCCGGCGGCTCTCGCCCCCGCGCGCATCCATCAGGTGCACCTCGGGATGGCCCTCATCGCGATTGGTGAAGGCCAGGTAAGCGCCGTCGGGCGAGAAATGCGGCTCGGAGGAACGCCCCGGGTTGGCGGTCAGGCGGCGGGCCACGCCCCCCTTGGTCGGAACCGACCAGAGGTCATCTTCAGAGACGAAGACGACGCTGTCTGCGTGCAGAGTTGGTTTTTGATAGTATCCGGAGGACATTCAGCTACGCGGCACCGTGAGAAGCACGGGATTCTCGCTGCCTTTTCGCGGCTCCTCCCGAGGAATCCGACGCGACCGGACAGAAATGGCCGCAGCGCCAGAGAAGGAGAAAGACTTGTTACGCCATCGCCGCCCGGATCGATTCACCAGCCGTTTCGGGGTGCTGCCCACCCCCCTGCGCGAGCACGCTGACCCCGACCTGACCGGCAAGGGGGTCACCATCGCTTTCCTGGACACTGGTTTCTCGAGTCATCCCGACCTTACGCGGGCTCGCAACCGTATCCTCAGCTACGTGGACGTGACCGGAGAGGACGCTACCCTGGATACCCGGGAGTCCTACCAGTGGCACGGCACCATGACGACCGTGGTTGCAGCCGGCAATGGCTACCTGTCAGGAGGGATCTACCGCTCCATCGCCCCTGAGGCCGATCTCGTGCTGGTCAAGGTCTTGAAGCAAGGGGACGTGGTGGAGGACGATATCCTGCGCGGCCTGGAATGGGTTCTGGCCAATCGCGAGCGATACAACATCAAGGTGCTGAACATCTCGGTCGGAGACGGAGATAACAATCCTTATGAGCACGACCGGGTCGACCTGGCCGCCGAGGAGTGCTTCCGGGAGGGTATCGCGGTGGTGGCCGCGGCCGGTAATGCCTTCGACCCGGACAGCCACAGCAACGTGCCGCCCTCCAACAGCCCGCACGTGCTGACCGTCGGGGGCTACATCGACCAGGGCCAGCCCGACGAGGAGGGGATCGAGATTTACGCCCACCGCTACGGCATCGACGCCGATGGTTTCGTCAAGCCGGAGGTCATCGCCCCGGCTGCCTACGTGGCCGCGCCCATTCTCCCGGGCACGCCAGTCGATCGCCGCTCGGATGCGGTCTTTCGGCTGGCCCGGGCCAGCGACCGGAGCTTGCCACGACTGGTGGAGAACCTGCGCCAGCAGGCCGAGCTTCCTTCCTGGCTGGGCGGCCTGTCCGCCCGGGAGATCAGGGCCGCCCTCGAGCAGTTGGCCGAGCAGGAGAAGTTCGTCAACCCCCATTACCAGCACGTTGATGGAACCTCGTACGCGGCTCCGATCGTTAGCTCGATCATCGCCCAGATGCTCGAGGTCAATCCCAGCCTCTCTCCGGCCGCGATCCGGCATATTTTAATCTCCGCGGCCGAGCGAGTCGCCGGGACACCCGGGCTGATGCAGGGCTTCGGGGTCGTCAACGCGCGCCATGCCGTCACCCTGGCCCGCCACGCCCACCAGCCGGACACACCGGCCTATCATGCTCCCCGCGTGGAAGACTCAGAGCTGGTCTTCACCTACGAGAACGCGCAGGCGCGGGAAGTCTACCTGGCGGGTGAGTTCAACGATTGGCAGTACACCCGCAACCCCTATGCCAGGATTGCTGAGGATACGTGGCGATGCCGGATTCGGGTGCCGGGAAAAGGGGCGTTCCGCTACAAGCTGGTCGTGGACGGAAAGTGGCTGGCGGACCCGGCCAACATGCGCGCAGAGCCGGATGCTTTCGGGAACTTGAACTCGGTGCTCGACCTCAGTTGAGGGCGGCCCCCCTGGGGCCTCCGCAGCTGCCTGTACCCATCAACCAGTGATCGCGGTGGGCCCAGGGTGGCGAAATGGGCTCCTGCTCGGGTGGGGTTCGTTGGGCCAGGAACTGGGTCAGGGCTGCGCGCCCTCCCACGCCGGTATTGGTGAACTCCACCCCGACCGTGTTGACCGTGCCGTTCTGCTCGCGCCACACCGCCCGGGCGGTTAGCGTGAGGCTGGCGTGAGCGGCCAGGTTCAAGGTGACCTGGATCTCCTCGTCGGGCTCCACCTCGCCATAGACGACCAGACGCGCCCCCGTCAGGCTGAGGTCGCAGGTGTGACTGCGGCCCGAGGCTTGCTTTCCCTGAAAAAAGAGGGGTACCGCAGATTCGACTCGCGGGTGGCGCCTTCGGCGTGGCTTTCGATCAGAGAATTCGTGCATCAAAGCCTCCTGCATGGACATGTTACCGCGCCTTTGTCCCGAGTCCCGGTGTCCAGGTTAAAGGTTTGTAACAAGACCTTTGCCGCGATGTTAATCCATGAGACCTAAACTGTCGCCGATCAGGGTGTATACTGATTCTGGTCATGTCACAGCCTGCCGAGGTCACGACCACCTACCTGGAAATGCTGGCACCGCCGCGCTCGAGCCCGCGCGAGGCGCCGCCAGCGACGCTGGTCATCCGCTGCGAGCAGCCGACAGCCGCCTTCTATCGCTACCTCTACCAGGGGGTCGGCGGGGCGTGGCAATGGCACGACCGGCGCAAGTTGGCCGATCCAGAGCTTTTGGCCGCGATTCGCTCGCCGGGCGTGGAGATCTACGTGCTTTACAGCAGGGGCACGCCGGCCGGCTACAGCGAGCTGAGCTTCAGTCAACGCGGGCAGGCCAAGCTGGAGTACTTCGGGCTGTTTCCCGAATTCATCGGCCACGGGCTGGGCATCTGGTTTCTCGACTGGACGGTGCGCCAGGCCTGGCGGCCCGGACTACGGCGGCTGTGGGTGCACACCTGCACCCTCGACCACCCCAGCGCCCTGCCCGTCTACCAGAAAGTGGGCTTTCAAATCTACAACCGGGTGGTAGCCCCCAATCCCTACCTGTGAAGGGATTCACCCTGAAGACCAGAACAGCACCCGCGCTATGGCAGAGCCTCACGCCCCCCCCGTCCTCGCGACCAACGAGCTCACCTACCAGGATTATCTGCGGATTCCCGAGCTGCTTGAGCTGCAGACTCCCCGGGCCGACCCGCCGGCCCACGACGAGTTGCTCTTCATCATCATCCACCAGGCCTTCGAGCTCTGGTTCAAGCAGCTCTTGCACGAGATGGAATCGGCCATACGAGCCATGGATGTGGATCGAGTGCTGCGTGCTCAGCACCATCTGGCTCGAGTGGGCAAGATCATGCGCCTGCTCGTGCAGCAGATCGGCATCATCGAGACCATGGCCACGGCCGAGTTCCTGCTCTTTCGCGACCGGCTCAACCCGGCCAGCGGCTTTCAATCCATCCAGTTTCGAGAGATCGAATCCATGGCCGGCTTGAAGGACCCCCAGTACCTCGAGGTATTCAAGAACCGCCCCGAGTTTCGTGAGATCCTCGAGCGTCGCATGGAGCAGCGCGACCTCAACCAGGCCTTCCAGGACCTGCTCATGCGCTCACTGGCGCAAGACGGCGAAGGTTTGCAGGAAGCCCTGGTGCGACTCTACGAACACCCTGACGGCAACCTGAGGATGTACCTTCTCAGCGAAGCGATGATGGACTTCGACGAGGCCCTGGCCCAGTGGCGCCACACCCACGTCCTGATGGTGGAGCGGGTGATCGGCTTTCGACGGGGCACCGGAGGCTCGGCCGGGGTTCGCTACCTGGAGACCACGCTCTCCAAACGCTGCTTCCCTTATCTTTGGGAAGTGCGCACCCACTTGCAGAAACGAGGATCCTGAGTGGCTCGCAACATCACCCCCCGCTCCAAGGACTACCCTGAATGGTATCTCGACGTCATCAAGGCGGCTGAGCTGGCCGATTATTCCCCCGTGCGCGGCTGCATGGTGATCCGCCCCAACGGCTACGCGCTCTGGGAGGCCATCCAGCGCGACCTGGACTTCCGCTTCAAGGAGACCGGCCACGTCAACGCCTACTTCCCGGTGCTGATTCCCGTGAGCTTCCTGCAAAAGGAGGCCGACCACGTCGAGGGCTTCGCCATGGAGTGCGCCGTAGTCACCCACGGAGGGCTTCAGAAGGGGGACAACGGCCTCGAGCCCACCGGAGCCTTGCCCGAGCCACTGATCATCCGGCCCACCTCCGAGACCCTGTTTGGCCACATGTACGCCCAGTGGATCCAGAGCTACCGCGACCTGCCCATGCTGCTTAACCAGTGGGCCAACGTGATGCGCTGGGAGATGCGCACCCGCTTGTTCCTGCGCACGGCAGAATTCCTCTGGCAGGAAGGGCATACCGCCCATGAGACGGCTCAGGAGGCCGAGGAGGAGACGCTCCGGATGCTGGACGTCTACTCCGACTTCGCCCACGAGTTCCTGGCCATCCCCGTCATCAAGGGCCGCAAGACCGAATCGGAGAAGTTCCCCGGGGCGGTCACCACCTATTGCGTGGAAGCCCTGATGCAGGATAACAAGGCCCTGCAGGCGGGCACTTCCCACAACCTGGGCCAGAACTTCTCCAAGGCCTTCGAAATGAAGTACCTCGGGCGCGACAACCAGCTCTCCTACTGCTGGACCACCTCCTGGGGCATGAGCACCCGCCTCATCGGAGCGCTCATCATGACGCACTCGGATGACGAGGGCCTGATCCTGCCTCCCCGGGTGGCCCCCACCCTGGGCGCGGTGGTGCCCATCTACAAGAACGACGAAGAGAAGGAGAAGGTGGTCGCCTTCTGCCAGCAGCTGATCGCCCGGCTGTGCGGCCAGGAGCGCCTGGACGCAGCCCTCAAGCGCGACCAGGGTCGCGAGCTGGTCTCGGTGTTCTGCGACGAGCGGGCCCAGCAGAAGGTGGTGCTCGACCTGCGCGACATGCGGGCGGTGGAGAAGCATTTCCACTGGGAGCAGCGGGGGGTTCCCTTCCGCTTCGAGATCGGTCCCCGGGACGTGGACAAGGGCTCGTTCGTGCTCAAGACCCGCTTTGACGGGGCCAAGAATTTCTTCGACCTGAACCAGGCCACGGCCGCCTGGCTTCAGGGCGAAGTAACCCGGGTGCAGCAGGCCATGCTCGACCGGGCCCTGGCCCACCGCGAGCAGAACACCGTCGAGGCCGCGAGCTACGACGAGCTGAAGGCCGCCCTGCAAGAGCGCAAGGGCTTCGTGCGCTGCTGGTTCAAGGAGAGCCGCGAGGTCGAGGCCCGCATCAAGGAAGAGACCAAGGGCACCGTGCGGGTCATTCCCTTCGCTCAGACCGGCAGCGGCAAGTGCGTGGTGACGGGGGAGGAGACCAGCGAGCAGGTGCTGTTCTCGGTGGCTTATTAGTCTTAGAGGATGCCTGCCCTCGGGGGCTGCTTGCCGGGCGCTCCAGAAAGTGAACAAAAAAGGCACCGGGGCCGTTTCCCTCGGTGCCTTTCTCGTTCTACCTCAGTTTCCGTAACTCAGTGGATTTTGTGCTCGGTCCCTTCGGTTCGGGGAGCCGTGGCTGAGACACTGAAGCTCCAATTGATAGTATTTCCGTTGGTGGTGACGGACACATCGTAGGTCTCCCCTGCCTTCAGCGGATTGCGGGGGAGGAGGATGATGCAACTCCGTTGGGCCAGGACACCCCGCCCGAGCGTCTGCTCTGCAGGAGTCTGCCCGATGAAGTTGGTTTCGTCGAATTCGGCAACCTGGAGGTTCGTCCCGGTGCTGCGCTCCACAAGACTGAAGGCGGTCACGTTAGGAGTCACGTTTCCAGGACCGATCTGTACATAGATGGGAACTCCGGTCGGGGGAGTAAAGCCGATGCCCGCCAGCGGGTTGGGGGTCTCGTTCCCGTCAAAGCTCCTCAGGTCGACTGTCGTCCCGTTGCCCGGCCAGAGAATGGGGAAGGCCGGCGGCGTTGCGTTCAATGATCCCAGGATATTGACGGCCAGCCCGGACTGAATCGTGCCCCCTGCCTCACTGAAGTATCCAATTCCCGTCTGGTCCAACTTGGGGTCGATGAAGCCAATGCCGTGGAATGGGCCGGTCATCAAGCTGTTCATCATCCCTGCTATCGGCGCATCGAGTTGCGAGGTAACCGACAGGTTGCTCTGCATCGCAGCAGTGCGACCCTCGGGGGTGAATCCTGGCTTATTCGGGTCCTCGTCGTGGACGATCTCGTCGTTACGCACCATGTACATCGCGTGTTTGAGACATCCGTCGCTGAGAGTCGCATTCTCGGTGACGGCGGGAAGGCCGGCAAAGCTACGCAGCTGATTGAGGCGGTTGAGCCCGGCGGAGCCCGCCGTACCACCTGTAGTGCCTCCGGTGGTTCCCCCGGTCGTGCC
>CAYYHB010000027.1:9042-34654 GCA_964471395.1 uncultured Burkholderiales bacterium
TTCAACGAGGTCATTGTCAGCGGAACGGTCAAAAGGATGCGAGCCGCTTTGGCCATGCTCACAGGACCGAAGACAACATTGCCGTTTGCGTCGGTTCCAGTGAATACAAAGGTATCGACATTGGCGGGAACGGTCCGCGCCAGAACGTGATCGACCTGAATGATGGCGGTCTGAGGCTGGGGCGGGTTGCCGCCCTGGGCACCTCCACCGCCATCGCCTCCCCCTCCACAGCTTACGGTGCTGGTGGAGATGACAAACAGCCAGGCTGCCAGTAGAAAGGTGCTCCAAACGGCACGTGACTGAAAGATTGTCATCGGCAAGACCCCCCTTCATATTTTGCGCGCACTTCACCGGATCGATGCAATCTCCTTGATTGAACCGAATTCACACTTCCGTCAGCCTGGTGGTCCCGAGCCTACGGGCTCGAGCGCGAAGGGCTGGAAGCCGCCGGCAACCAGTTTGACTCTCGACCCTCGGATGGCGAGCCCGTCATCCGTTCGAGCAACAGGTGTATCTTGACCGCGATCCACCTCGCAGTTTGCCAGCGTTTCCATCTGGCAACACTCGGAAACAATTAGTTCATCCAGTTCACGAAAAAGTGCATAGCATTCGTCCATGCCCAGGCGGGATAATCAAGGCATCCAAAGCGAACGCGAGGAGGCCTGCACAAATGCTCGGATCCAGCCAACTGGCCCAGCTCCTTCCCATCACCAACGTCGACCACAAGGTGGCGGGCGAGGGGGCTCCGGCCCAACCGGTGCAGTCGGGCGTCACCCAGGCCATTCCCAACGCAACCTACGCCAATGTGGCCGGCGAGAACAAACAGGGCTACGCTCTCGATTTCAACAACAACGGGACCTTCGACCGCAACGACGGGGTGCTGGCCTTCGACACGAACAAGGACGGCAAGATGACCGGCAGGGAGATCGAGGAATCCCGGGCCATGCTCAAAGTCTTCTCGGGCGACAACGACCTCAACGGAGACGGCAAGGTGGGCGGGCTCGAGGGGATGGTGGCCCAGAAGATGCGCGAGAAATTCGGCGAGAAGTATGACCTGGACGGCAACGGCCAGCTCGGCCAGAATGAGCTGATGCAGGGCGGCGCGCGGGTCTTGTCCGATACCAACGGGGACGGCCGCTTTTCCCAGAACGAAGTTTACACTGCCAACAACATCCAGGTGAACACCCCGTTCGGTCCCAACCGGGCGGCCCTGACGGGGATCGGCAGCAATGGTCAGGTTGGCCTTTCTACCGGTCAGGTCGGACAGGCTGCCGGCCCGCTCGCCGGTGCGGTTGCGGGAGCATACCCGGGCCAACAGGCCGCTCAGGCATTCTGAGGGCGCAGGCCCGAGCAACCCGAGCAACGCGGGGCGGCAAAGAAGTTCTCTCGCTGGCAAGTGGGACAGGTCCAGTTCTCGGGGGCATCGCTCGGGCCTGGAACGCGCTGGAGCATCTCCTGCAGAGCGGCCATCAGATCGGCTTCCTGGCCGGTGTGCAGAAACTCGCTGAAAGCGTTATCGCTGGCTTCGCCACGTTCGAGGTAGAGCCGCAGGTAGGCCCGGGGCAGACGTCCTGCCAGAGCCGCGGCAGAAAGCTCCCAGAGCTGGCCAGCGTGGGTCCCGGGCTCGGGGTTTTTGAGGCGAGCCGACTGCATGGCCTCATACAGATCGGAAAGCTCACGCAGAAGCGGCAACGGGTCCTGTTTGCCCGCCAGATACTGCTCAAGGTAGTCGAGCAGCATCTCGAACCGGTAGGGAAGCTCCACGCCCAGATCGGGCGGCAAGACCAGCTCGGCGCGCAGGTCTTCCCACTCCTGGCGCAGACGTGGCAGCGCCTCCCTGGCCAGGTAAGCGTAGCAAGAGGGAGCGCTCTGGAGAGCCATCTCAAACTCGTCCCCCAGGGGGAAGCGGTAGGTTTGATAGCCTGACAGCACCTGACGCTCGGCCTTTCGCTCGCAAGCATAGAGATGTTGCAAGAGCTCGGTTCCCTCCTGCAGGCGGCCGAGCAGCGACTCGAGCTGGTCCGAGGGCTGCAGCAGGGCGGCGTAGCAACGGTCTGCCTGGCTCCACCCCAGCTCCAGTGCTTGCGCTACCTCGGGCGGAAGGTGGGGCCGGTAGCGTTCCAGGCGGCAACGGGCGTCATCGAGATAAGCGCGTACGGGCGGCATGCGTCGCTGGACGGCGGCCGGGGAGGCCCGGCGGCGCAGAAAAGCCCAGCCAGCCTGCAAGAACTCGTTGACAGCCGGGTGGGGGCTGAGAGCCCGGGCTTCTCGTCGCAGGCGCAGCTTGCGAATGCGGTCATAGAGCTCGACGGTGCGGTCGGTGAATCCCTCGGTCGAGGAAGCGTGCTGGACCTCGTCCAGGATGACCGCCAGGTTGGCAAACTCGACCTCCTCGGCCTCGTCGAGGGAGAAGTCACCCTGCTCGCCGAGCCAGGCTCGCAAACGCTCGAGCTCGAGAGTGCAGGCCTCGAGCTCGGCAGCCTCCAGAGGGATCCCGTCTTCGAGCGCGTCCACCACCAGGCAGACGACGCGGGGCATCAGCAGCATCGCTGGCGAGATTCGGGCGGCCTCCCCGGCTTCCCCTGTCGGGGGCTGTCGAGTAGACTGGGGCGTGCTCTTCCTGCTCCTTGTTCTCCTTCTACCCCGGCCCGACGGCTCCGAACTGCACTACCGCCTCGACCGCCCGAACGCGCCACCCTACCCTCTGGTGCTGCTGCTGCAAGGCTCGGAGTGCGCCTCGGTGCAACGTCCACCCTATGACGACTATGCGCGCAGCCTGACCGGGCAGGGCATCGCCGTGCTGCGCATCGAGAAACGCGGATTGACCCCCTCGGTCACCGTCTGCCCCGAGGAATACCTGCGCGAGAATACCGTGCCCAATCGGGTCCTGGACTGCCTCCAGGTGCTGGCCCATCTGCGCCGCTCCGAGCCAGACTGGGACCGACGGCTGGCGGTTGTCGGAGGCTCGGAGGGAGGCCTGGTGGCGGCCCTGGTGGCTCCGCTGGCGGAGGAGACGCGCGCTGTGGTGCTGATCGCCAGCGGCGGCGCCTGGCCCTTCGAGCGCGAGCTGCTGGCCGAGATGGAAAAGCAGGGCGCCCCCCTGGACCAGATTCGAGCCGAGCTGGAGACCATGAAGAAGAACCCCACCTGGCAGCTGGAGTGGGGCTCGGACGGACAGCTGGCCCGCAACACCTACCGCTGGTGGGCCAGCGCCCTGCCCCTCTCGCCCGGGCCCAGCCTGGTCAGCCTGAAACCTGACATCCCGGTTTTGCTGGTGCAGGGTGAGGACGACCCGCAGTGCTCGCCGGCCAGCGTGACCGAGCTGCAAGCGGCGATGGGGCCCAACCTGCAGGTGCGGCGCATCCCGGGGCTGGGGCACGACTTTCGCAATCCCCTGGGTCGGCAGGCTCTGGAGGAGACCTTCGCGTGGATCGCAGAGCGGCTTGGGCCGGAGAAGAACTCCGGCCCAAGCCCTGAGCAAGGCCAGGCGACCTCACCCGGCACGGGAGCTTATTTTCCCACGATGAAGCAGCGGGTGCGCACTGTCTCGACGTTGTCCCCGGCAGTGCTGGTGACAGCCAGCTCGCACATACTGGGGCTCAGGTAGGTAAAGGCCAGCTCGACCGTGGCCCCTGGCCGCGCGGTAGAGATGACCTCCACCTCGGGCGGGTCGGGCGGAACCTTGTCGTGACTCCGCACCTCGCGCACGACATCCTGCCCGTTGACCCGGTAGGTGACATTGCGGAAGTTAGCCGGCGCCTCGTAATTCCAGCCGCCACTGAGAGGCAGGTAATACTGGGGGTGGGGCTCGGTAAACTCCAGCACGTTCGAGTTGGGCGTCACCTCGTTCGGGCTGAGCAGGGCCGTCGGGCCGATGTTCGCCCCCAGGCGCAGGTAGCCGTCGGTTGCGTCCCGCCAGGGAAGGCCCTGGCGCAGCTCATCTTGCATGACCCCCAGCACGAAGCGCGCCTGCTGGGCCACCCGCATCCGGCCCGAGACCGAAGTCCACTGGCGCAGTGCGAGTTGCAGCGAGGCGAGCACCATCAGGGCGAACAGTCCGAACAGGAAGAGGGCCGTCAAGAGCTCGGCCAGGCTGAGAGCGGATTGTGGTCTTCTCATGATGGTCTCCTTCCTCACTGGTAGATCAGGCTCGTGAGCTCGACGCGCATGGGCCGATTTTGCTCGATCCAGGTCACCTCGACGAGCACCCTCTGGGTATTGGCATTGGTGCCTGCCGAGGTAGACCAGCGCACGAAGGCTGTCGGAGCGACCTCGGGAGCGGCCAGGTTCCCCGTGTCGCCCTCGGTGTTTCGTTGCAGGCATCCTTCCATGGTCTGAGTGGCCAGGTAGAGGGCCCGAGTGTAGGAGCTGGAGGTCGCGCTCTGGCGCGCGGCGCCGGGCACCAGCCCGAGCAGGGCCAGAATCACCACCAACAGCACCAGAAAGGCGAGCTGGACTTCCAGGATGGAGAGGCCTCTTGCGTTTCTCATAACGATCCCACAGCCCCCTGATCTTTCAGACTGACGATGTAGACGTTGGGTGTGTTGGGGAAGTTGAGGGGAGGACGGAAGACCAGCTTCTCGTCATAGATGTAGTCTTTGGCATACCCGGTGGCGATGGTGGAGGCCGAGCCGGTGCCGACCGCGCCGCGCACCCTCTGGATGATGCCTCCATAAAGGTGCAGCACGCCCCGAGGGGAGCCCTGGCTGTACTTGTCCACGTAGAACGAGCCTTTGAGAGCCATCATGGTGGCGTGAATGGTGCGGTCGCGAACCGTGTCGATCCGGCTCTCGAGAATGTGCTCGCCTTCCGGCTGGCCGAGACCTCCCGCCAGGCAGCGATGCCTTACCTGGAGCGCCGGCAGAAGGAGCTGGCCGAGAAAGGCCTTCAGGTGCGCATCCTGCTCAAGGAAGGCGGGGCCCGCACCGAGCTCATCGAGACCGTGACCGAGCAGGCGGTCGACCTGATGGTGCTGAGTAGCCACGGCCGCACGGGCGGCGGGCGCTGGCTCCTGGGCAGCGTGGCCGAAGGGGTGCTGCGCCACTCCCCCTGCCCGGTCTTGCTGGTGCGCGGTGAGGCCGACTGGCAGAGGCTGCTGGTTCCGCTGGACGGCTCCCCCGATTCGCTGCAAGCCGTCACGGTGGCGGCCACGCTGGCCGAGCCGAGCAGCCAGGTCGAGCTTTTTCGCTGCGCCGAGCTGGAGGGAATCCCCCTTTCGCTCGAGGAGCGCGAAAGTATTTTGGAGGCCATCCGGGCCGAGCTCGAGGCGGTCACGGTGCCGGGTGCCCACACCACCCGAAGGGTGGTCGAAGGCAAGGCCGCCAGCGCCATCCTGGCTCAGGGCGCCGACCTCGTCGTCATCACCTCCCACGGCCGAACCGGTCTCAAGCGCTGGCTGCTCGGCAGCGTGGCCGAGCAGGTGGCCCGCTATGCCCAGTGCTCGGTCCTGGTGGTGCCCATCCGGGAGTCCTCATGACCACCCGAACCCCCGAAGAAGAATGGGCTGACTGCCAGCGGCTGGCCAAAGAGACCGGCCTGGTGGCTCGCCACATCGCCTACGAGGACCTCAACCAGGAGCTCATGGCGCTCCTCCCCACGGAGGTCCTGCGCAACTACCGCATCCTGCCCCTGGACCGCCACGAGAACACGATCCTGCTGGCCATGGCCGACCCTCTGGACGTGATGGCCGAGGACGCCGTCCGCTTCAAGACCGGGTGCCACGTCGAGCGGGTGATCGCCCCCCCGGGCGAGATCGAGGATGCGCTGCAGGGCCGCCTGGGCCCGGTGGACACCCTGATCAGCAACATCCTGCACCGCATTCCCGAGTCGTCTGACCTCGAGCTGTTGCACGAGCCCGCCGAGGAAGAGGAGAAGGCCGAGGAGATCACCCCCAGCGCCCCCATCATCCAGCTGGTCAACTCCCTGATCTCGGACGCCATCCGCATGCGCGCCTCCGACATTCACGTCGAGCCGATGGAGGAGAAGCTCCGGGTGCGCTATCGCATCGACGGCTATCTGCGCACCGTGGTCTCCCTGCCCCACCGCATTCAGGGGCCCACCATCTCGCGCCTCAAGCTGATCTCGGGGCTGGACATCTCCGAGTCGCGCAAGCCTCAGGACGGGCGCACCCGCGTGCGCCTGGAGGGGCGCGAGGTGGACCTGCGGGTGAGCTCGCTGCCCACCCACTACGGCGAGAAGATCGTGCTGCGCATTCTCGACCCCGAGAAGGTGGTGGTCGACCTGGACGCGCTGGGCTTCGCGCCCGACGACTTCTCCCGCCTGCAATCGGTGCTCTCGGCCGGGCAGGGCATGATCCTGGCCACCGGACCCACTGGCTCGGGCAAAACCTCCACCCTCTACGGGGCGCTGCGCTACTTGAACCAGGAAGCCGACAACCTGGTGACCGTGGAGGACCCCATCGAGTATCGCCTGGAAGGGATCAACCAGGTCCAGATGAACCCCCGGGCCGGATTGACCTTCGCCTCGGCGCTGCGCTCCATTCTACGCCAGGACCCGGATACCGTCATGGTGGGCGAGATCCGCGATCTCGAAACCGCCGAGATCGCCGTCCAGGCCGCCCAGACCGGCCACCTGGTGCTATCCACCCTGCACACTAACGATGCCGTCTCCACCGTCACCCGACTCATTCTCATGGGCATTCCCCCCTACATGGTCGCCTCCAGTCTGCTGGCCGTGCTGGCCCAGCGCCTGGTGCGCCGTCTGTGCCAGGCCTGCCGCTGGGAGCGACCGATCACCCCGGCGGCGGCCCGATTGCTCTCTCTGGCTGGCCATCCGGTACCCCGCACCGACTACGTGGCTAACGGTTGCCCGGCCTGCGACTTCGTCGGCTATAAGGGCCGCATCGGGCTCTTCGAGATGATCCTGGTCAGCGACCGCATCCGCGAGATTTTGCTCTCCGAACCCCGCGAGTCGCTGATCAACCAGGCGGCTCGCGAAGAGGGCACGCGCAGCCTGCTCGAAGACGGCCTGGCCAAGGTCAGCCAGGGCCTGACCAGCATGAGCGAGGTGCTTCGGGCCATCACGGTGCGCTCCCCGGGCGGTCGCTCCTGTCCCCAGTGCCATCGACCGGTGCCCCTCCAGCTCGGGGTCTGCGTCTACTGCGGGGCCGACATGCAAGAGCACTGCCCGCTCTGTCACCACGAGGTGGAGGCCGACTGGCTCATCTGTCCGCACTGCCGCACGCCGCGCCCCGGCCCCCAGGATTCTCGCCGACGCATCATGCTGCTCAGCCAGGATCCACCCCTGGTGCAGCAGGTCAACGAGGTAGTGAAAAGCCAGGACTGGCAGCTCCTGGTCAGCTCTGACCCTCACGAAGTGCAATCGCTGGTCTGGAGCCAGCGACCCGAGGTGATTCTGGCCGATCTGTCGCATCAGAGCCTGGACATCGAGACCCTGGCTCAAAGCCTGCGCTCCAGCCTGGGGATGGCCAGCACCCGTCTGGTCTTTCTCACCGACCGGGCCGAGAGCCACAGTCCGCTGGCCGATACCTACCTCATCAAGCCGGTCGACTCGACCCAGCTGCTGGCCCGGATGAAGCCATGAGCCTGGCTCCCGGCACCCGGCTCGGGCGCTGGACGGTGGAGCGGTTGCTCGCACGCAAGCCCCACGGGGTGGCCTATCGGGTGGTGGGAGACCAGGGCGAGGGCGGTCGGGCCGAGGAGATCGAGCTGCCCCCGGACTTCTCGCCCCGAGACCGGCTCGAGCTCGAAGCGGCCGTGCGCTCGCTGCAGGCGCTGCAGCACCCTTCCTTGGCGCCGCTTTTGCAGCTCGAGCTGACCGAGTCCCGGGTCTACCTGTTCTGGCTGGAGACTCCCGGATTCTGGCTCGCGACCCGGGTGCGCTGGAGCGACAATCCGCCCACCTACCAGGAAGTCAATCAATGGGCCGGCCAGGCCCTGACCGTGGCCGAGCAACTGTGGCAAGCCGGCCATCCCCTGGCTTCCGACAGCCTTCGTCCCGAAGCCTGGGTGCTGCGCGAGGACGGCGTGCTGGTGCTGGTTGACCCGGGACTCGACCGGTTGATCTGGCACGAACATGTCCCCCCCAGCCTGATGGCCTCGTTTCAGGCCTTCGGGCATCTCTTGGAGAGCTGGACTCGAAGCTCGCAAGCGCTGGCCACCTCCTTCTCGTGGGTCATGGGCCGTTGTCTGTCGGGGCGGGCCGACCAGAACTATGCCGACTTCGCCGGCCTGCGCCAGGGGCTGGAAGAGCGCGGGCGAGTCGTGATGATGGAGCGTCAGGTGGGTCGCACTCCTCCCCTGCAGGGGTTCCGCATCCCCTGGCTGGACTCGCGCCGCCAGCGGGTGACTCCCCTGGTGCTGACGGCGGCAGGCTTGGTCCTCATCGCGTTCCTCGGAGCCTGGAGCTGGCTCAGCCGGCCCCTGCCTCCCCGCCAGGCAGCCGGGGTGGCCGTGGCGGTCGGATCTCAGCTGCTGGTCTACGACCTGGAGAGCAGCCGTTGGACCCGCGAGGTGGGCTTTGCCTCTCCCGTCAGCGCCCTCACCGGAGCCTCGGGCCGCCTCTACCTGACCCGCGAGCAGGCCTCCACGGTCGAGGTTTTAGACGACCGCACCTTCCGGGCCAGCCGCCTGACGACCGACGGGACGGCCGACGAGCTGGAGCTGAGCCCGGGAGGGGAGTGGCTCTTCGTCATGCAGCGAGAGCGAAGGAGCCTGCTGGTGATCCGCTGTCCCGATCGTGCCAGCTACCTGATCCCGCTCACCCGCTTCGTCGACCGGACCCTTCCCGCCGGGGACACAGACAGACCCCTGGCCCTGCTCTCCGAACCCGAGCTCGGCGCCCTCAGGCTGGTCGCCCTGGAGGATCTCCGGCTGGTTCACAAGCGCCTGATTCCTCTTTCCGGACCCATCGGACCGGCGCAACAGGGGGGATGGTGGCTGGCCCAGGGCTCGAAGCTGGTACGCCTGGATGAGCGACTGGCTCCGGTCGAGCGCCTCCAGGCCGGCGGCAATGTCCGCTCGCTCAGCTCGGGCCTGGCCATGCTCGAGAATCGGGTGGTCGCCCTGGACCTGCCCGAGCATCCTGCCTCCCCTCTCCTGCCCGGCACTCCCGTCTGCGCCACCCGCGACGAGGCGGGCAGATTCTGGGTGGGGCTGCGCGACCCCCACCTGCTAGTGCGGCTTTCGCCCGATCTGCACGAGATCGAGGTCCGCCTCGAGTTGCCCGAGGCTCCCGTAGGGGTGGTCTGGTTGCCCTCGAAGAAGAACTGACCCAGGTCATTTCCAAGCCCGAGGGAGAGCCCATAAAGTAAAGCCATGAAAGACCTTCGAATTCGCGATGTGATGGAAAGAGATGTCTTTTGCGTCACGCCCGACATGGACGTGAAAGCGTTCGTGGCCGAGTGTGTGCGGCGCAAAATCACCGGAGCTCCGGTGATCGACTCGGCCAGCCTGCTGGTGGGCATGCTCTCGCTTTCGGATGTGGCCGCCGCCCTGGCCTTCCCGCGAGAGGGAGATGACGGGCTGGTGCAAACCATCATGACCCGCCATGTACACACGATCGATGCCGGGGCGCGCGTGAAGCAGGCGGTGGACATGTTCCGTCAGCACCGCATCCACAGGCTGGTGGTCACCTACCACGAGCAGGTTCTGGGTCTGGTCAGCCCCATCGACCTGCTGGGATTGACGCCGGCCGAGCACGAATCGGTCAAGTTTTGAGTGAAGTGATGAAGGTTTTGCAGAAACCTGCGCCGACAGACTTGTATGGAGGCGCCCCCGAAGAAGGGGCAAAATCTTCATCACGTAACGCTCAACACCTTAGGGAGGGACGAAGCGCATGAGGAGAATTCTGGTGCCCCTGGACGGCTCGCCCCTGGCGGAAGCCGCGTTGCCTCACGCCATCGGGCTGGCCCGCCGGTCGGGCGCCGACCTGTCGCTGGCCACGGTACGCGAGGACATTGTTTCGGCCGTGCCGGCCCACCTGCTGGCCGAGGTCGAGAAGACCTGGCCCGAGCTTCACATGGCCTACATGAGCACCCTCCACGAGCTGACCGGGGGGCGCGTGGAGATGACCGTCGGAGAGCCAGCCCGGGAGATTGTGAACATGACCGAGTCGCTGGGGGCTGACCTGGTAGTGATGGGAACCCACGGACGCCGGGGCCTGTCCCGCTGGCTGGTGGGCAGCGTGGCCGACAAGGTGATGCGCCACTCTTTTTGCCCGGTGCTGTTGGTGCGCTCGCCCGCGATCACCAGCGGCCAGGCCCGCGAGCAGGTCGAGCAGGCGGTGGACGGTGAGTGGCCTCGCTATCGACGCATCCTGGTGCCCCTGGACGGCACCTCGGCCTCCGAGCAGAGCCTGGGCCCTGCCTGTTACCTGGCCGAGCAGGACGAGAGTGAGTTGACCCTGTTGCGGGTGTTGGACTTCCCCAACCCGACCTTCTCCAGCACCGAGATCCCCAGCACCTGGGCGGATATGGTTCGAGCCGACCTGGACCAATCGCACCAGCGCTATCTCGAGCAGATGGCCAGCTCACTGGAAGGCAAGGGCTTCAAGGTCAAAACCCTGCACCGGCACGGCTCTCCGGCCGACCGGATCCTGGACCAGAGCCAGGACCTGATCGTCATGGCCAGCCAGGGGGGCGGCTTCTTCGGCAGCGTGGCCGAAAGGGTAGTGCACCGGGCCGAATGTCCTGTGTTGCTCGTGCGCGGTCACGGTGCGCTGCTAGACGGTGGGCGTTATCTCGCAGATCAGGCGGTATCCTCATGAAAAAGTATCTGATTCTGGCTCTCCTGCTCGCATCCCCGGCCTGGGCCAACCCCCAGCTGTCAGGAGGCAACCCCGACCGGGGCCTGCCTCTCTATTCAGCTTATTGCGCCGGGTGCCACGGCTTCGACGGCCAGGGAGACGGCCCCATGGCCGCCCGCCTGGTCAGCGACACGGGGGTTCGTCCGATGGACCTGTCCGACCCCCAGTTCCAGGACCGGAACACCGACGCCCAGCTCGCCGAGCTCATCAAGGCCGGGGGCAAGACCCACAGCACCGGTTACATGCCCGCCTGGGGGCTGACCCTGTCGACGGCCCAGATGACCGACCTGGTGGCCTACCTGCGCGAGCTTCGCAACCCCGACCGCACAGCCAGCGCGCGAGCTTTCAACATCCAGGACGTGCTCGACCGGGGTCGGGTGCTCTACGGCCTGCGCTGCCTGGCCTGCCACGGGCCCGAAGGCCATGGAGACGGGCCGTTCATGCAGCACGTCCAGGCCAAGGCTTCCAACCTGGCCTCGGGAATGCTGCGCGATTTCAGCGACACGAAGATCATGGAGGTCATCACCAGGGGCCTGGCCCACACCGGGCTGCAAGCCCGGCCTGATGCCGCCTGGTGGGAGCGCCCGCTGGATGCTGTCGAGATGCAGTCCCTGGTCTTCTACCTGCGCACCCTGCCCATCCAGGACTCCAAGTCCTCCCCGTGAGCCTGCTCGAGAGCAACAAAATCTTGTTGCTCTTCCTGGTCATCGGCCTGGGCCACGTCATCGGATCTCTACGTGTGGGACGCTTCTCCTTCGGCGTGGCGGGCGTTTTGTTTGCGGGCATCCTGGTCGGCGGGCTGGCCCCCGGACGACTCGAGCTGCACCCGACCATCTCCACTCTCGGGCTGGTGCTCTTCGTCTACTGCATCGGTCTGGCCACCGGCCCGGGCGTCTTTGAAGCCTTCCGCACCCCTCGCGGACTGCGCCTGTCGCTCTTGACGGTGCTGGCCGTGGCCGGATCGGCCCTGGTGGCGCTGGGCATCACCCGGGCCGCGGGGCTGCCCCGGGCTGCGGGGGCAGGGCTCTTTTGCGGGGGGGTGACCAATACCCCGGCCCTGGCCGCCCAGGTGGAGTACCTCCAGCAGCGCAGACGCGATGCCAGCGGTCCGGTGGTGGGCTACTCGGTGGCCTACCCCTTCGGCGTGCTGGGACTGTTCCTGGTCATGCACCTCTTCAGCCAGGGCCGCCTGGGCCGCGAGGTGGAGCTCTGGAGGCAGAAGTCCGGCGGAGGCAAGGTGCTGGCCCGGACCTATCGGGTCACCCGCCTCAAGCCCAACGGCAACCAGCTGGAGGCCAACTGGCTGCAGGGCGAATGCGGACTGGTGATCTCGCGCCGCTTGCACCAGGGCCAGTTGGAGCGGGTCGGCCCGGAGGACGTGCTCTCCCCGGGCGACATCGTTCTGGCCGTGGGAACCGAAGAGATGCACCGGCGGGCCGACGAGCTCCTGGGAGAGCTTTCCAGCGAGCATCCCGAAAGCAACCCGGCCCTGGCCTATCGACGCTTCTTCGTGTCCAACCGGGACATCGTGGGTCGCCCGCTGGGGGAGCTGGAGCTGGACGGCACCATCACCAGGGTGCGGCGGGGCGACCTGGAGATGACCGCCGACCCCGACCTGGTGTTGGCCCTGGGCGACGTGGTGCGGGTGGTGGCACGCCCCGAACGGCTGCCCGAGTTGGAGCGGTTTTTCGGGGATTCGCTGGAGGCGGCCGTGCATCCCGATCTCCTCTCGGTCTCGGTGGGCATGGTGGCGGGAGTCCTTCTGGGCAGCCTTCCCCTGCCCACCGGGGGCAGCCTGGGAGCGGCCGGGGGCACGCTGGTAGCGGGGTTGATTCTGGGCCGCCTGGGACGCACCGGCAACCTGATCTGGACCATGTCGCTGGAAGCCAACCTGACCTTGCGCCACGTTGGCCTGGTGCTCTTCCTGGCCACCGTCGGACTGACCGCCGGCGGCCAGTTCGTGCCCGCCCTGAAGGCCCACGGGCCGGGCCTGCTGCTGGCGGGGGCGGCCGTGACGCTGACCTCGGCCCTGTTGCTGGTGGCGGGCGGTCGGCTCTGGCTGCGCGAGAACCTGGTCCCTCTGCTGGGGGTAATGGCCGGGGCCCACACCCAGCCCGCCGCCCTGGCCTACGCCCGCGCCCTGGTCGGCTCGGAGGGGGTGGAAGTGGGCTACGCGGCCGTCTTTCCGGTGGCCATGCTGAGCAAGATCATTCTGGCCACGCTACTCCTGGGCGCGCTCTCGTGAAGGACGGGGCTCTGCTGGTGGTCAAGAACGTGAGCAAGGTGTACCAGATGGGGGAAGTGCAGGTTCCGGCCCTGCAGGAAGCCAATCTTGACGTGCGTGAGGGAGAGTTCCTGGTCATCCTGGGCCCCTCCGGCTCGGGCAAGAGCACCTTGCTCAACCTGCTCGGAGGGATGGACCGGCCCACCGGCGGCACCATCGCCTTTGACGACCAGGATCTGACCCGGGCCTCAGACTCGCAGCTCACCAGCTTTCGCCGCTACAACGTGGGCTTCGTCTTCCAGTTCTACAACCTGGTGCCCACCCTGACGGCCCTGGAGAACGTGCAGGTGGCCACCCAGATCGCCCGCGACCCGATGGACCCCATGGAGGCCCTGAGGGTGGTGGGGCTGGAGAAGCGCGCCCACCACTTCCCCTCGCAGCTCAGCGGGGGCGAGCAACAGCGCGTGGCCATCGCCCGGGCCCTGGCCTCCAACCCGCGCCTGCTCTTGTGCGACGAGCCGACCGGCAACCTCGACTCCACCACCGGCCGGGCCGTGCTGCGCCTGCTCTGGGACGTCAACCGCGACCTCAAGAAGACGGTCATCATCATCACCCACAGCCAACCGGTGGCCCGCATGGGCCACCGCTCGGCCACCCTGCGCGATGGGCGCATCGTGTGCCTGGTCGAGAACGAGCGTCCGGTGCCCCCCGAGGAGATCGAATGGTGAGCCCGCTCACCCTCAAGCTGCTGCGGGACCTGCGCGGCCGGCTCGGCTCACTGGCGGCCCTGGTGCTGATCGGCGCCCTGGGCGTGGCTTCCTTCGTTGGCTTCGACTCGGTCTACCGCGATCTCGAGGTGGCCCGCAATCGCTTCTACACCGACTATCGCCTGGCCGACTTCTCCATCAGCCTCAAGCGGGCCCCCGAGCAAGTCCTGAGCGAGCTGGCCAGGCTCGAGCCGGTTTCGGCCGTGGAAGGCAGGGTGCGGGTCTCAGCCCGCCTGGAGCTGACCGGGGTGGACGAGCCGGTGCAGGCCACGGCCATCTCGCTCCCTTTTCCACCCCGCCCGGTCTTCAACGACGTATTCCTGGTGAAGGGAGCCTGGTTCGAGGACGCCTCGGGCCGTCAGGCCCTGGTCAACGACGCCTTCGCCCGGGCCCACCGGCTGCGCCCGGGCGATCGCTTCCGGGCCGTCATCTTAGGCGAGCAACACGAGCTGGTGCTGGCCGGAACGGTCATGGCACCCGAGTTCGTCTACGTGCTGCCCCCGGCCGGGGGCATCGTGCCCGACCCCTCGCGCACGGCGGTGGTCTTTCTGCCCCACCGGGCCCTGCAGCAGTGGGCCGACCTGGACGGCGCCTGCAACGAAATTTTGGGCCGGGTGCACGACCCGCGCAAGGCTCCCCTGAAAGCCACCCTGAGCCTGCTCGAGCAAAAGCTCGACCCTTACGGGGTCGTGCTCTCCATCCCTATGAGCGAGGCCCCCTCGGTGCAGTTCCTCGAAAACGAGCTGCAAGAGCTGCAGCGCAGCGCCACCATCTTGCCGGTCATCTGCCTGGCGGTGGTGGCCTTCGTGCTGCACGTTGTGCTCGGCCGCATCGTGGCCTCGCAGCGCACCTTCATCGGCACGGTGCGGGCCCTGGGCTACAGCCGCTGGCAGGTGCTGTGGCACTACCAGGGCTACGCCCTGGCCGTGGGGCTGGCCACCGTGGCGCTGGGCCTGGGGCTGGGCTACTGGATCCAGGGGGCCATGGTGGGGATGTACCGCAATTTCTACGAGCTGCCCGGGCTGACCACCCATCCTTATCCGCCTGTCATGCTCAAGGCCGGCCTGGCCGGCGTGCTGGCCCCGCTGCTGGGCACGCTGCGCGAGGCCTGGAAGGCCTCGAGCCTGGCTCCCGCCTCGGCCATGCGCCCCCCGGCTCCCGAGCGGGGGGGCCGGGTCTTCCTGGAGTGGCTGATCCCCGGCATCTGGAGCCGCTTCCCCTTCTCGATCAAGCTCATCTTGCGGGCCGTGCTGCGCAACCCCTACCGCTCGCTGGTGACCTTCGCCACCACCTTCGTGGCCACCGCGCTCATGGTGGAGTCTTTGTGCATGCTGCGGGCGGTGGACGCCATGATCGCCCACGAATTCTCCATCTCCTCGCGCCAGGACGTGAGCGTGGGCCTGCGCGAGCCGGCCGGCCGGGGGATGCTGCAAGAGCTTGTCAGCTTGCCCCAGGTGGCCCGGGTCGAGCCCCAACTGGGAGTGAGCTGCACGCTCTCCAACGGGCCCTACGAAAAGCGCGTGGGCATCACCGGGATGACGGCCGAGCACGTGCTCTACCGCCCGGTGGACAGCCAGGGTGTGGAGGTGCCCCTGCCCGAAGAGGGGCTGGTGCTCTCGCGCAAACTGGCCGAAGTGCTGCACGTTCAGCCCGGCGATCGCGTGCGGCTGCGGCCCCTGATCGGTCGCCGCCAGGAGGTGCAGGCTCCCGTAGCCGCGCTGGCTGATACCTACGTGGGCCTGGCCGCCTACGCTCGCATCGAGTATCTCAGCCGCCTGCTGGGCGAGGAGTGGGTGGCCAACTCGGTGCTGCTCTCCACCTATCACCGCGACCCCGGCCCTTCCCTGTTGCAGGAGCTGAACCGGCGCCCCTACGTGCTGGGCGCCGAGCGCCGGGTGCGGGCCCTGACCCTCCTGCAGGACACCATCGGCCGCAACCTGGGTGTCTTCTTCGGCATCCTGGTGCTGTTCACCGGAGGCCTGGCCTTCGGAGGCGTGCTCAACACCGCCCTGGTCTCACTGGCAGAGCGCGAGCGCGAGATCGGCACCTTCCGGGTGCTCGGTTACACCAAGACCGAGATCATGGGGATCTTCGCCGGCGAGAGCTACCTGGTCAACACGCTGGGAGTGCTCTTCGGCATCTGGGGCGGGGTCGTCTTCACCCGCTCGGTGGTGGACCTTTACTCCACCGAGCTTTTCCGCCTGCCCGAGCTGATCGAGCCCCACGTGCTGATCCGCTCGGGCCTGCTCATGATGGTGTTCATCAGCCTGGCGATGCTGGTGGTCTACGGCGTGCTGGCCCGAACCCGCTGGCTGGAGGTCTTCAAGACGCGCGAATGAGACGCTTTGTGTGGTTGCTCTTGCTCCTGGTGGCCTGTGCCCCGCCTCGCGAGGTAGAGGTGCTCTCCCCGCGGCGCGGCGAGCTGGTGGAGTCGTTTGCCGAAGAGGCCCGCACCCGGCTGGGCCGCACCTACCCGGTGCGCATGCCCTTGAGCGGTCGCATCGGGCGCATCGATCTCGAGCCTGGCGACCGGGTGCGACGAGGACAGGTGCTGGTCAGCTTCGACCGCATCCCGGGTCAGGCCGACGTGGAGCAGGCGACGGCCCGCCTTCGCCAGGCCGAAGCGCGCCTGGCGGCCGGACAGGACGTGGGGGTGGAGCAGGCCAGCCTGGAGCAGGCCCGCGCCCGGCTGGCCTCTCAGCGGCAGGGACTGGGGGCCCTGGAGGCAGAGCTGACCTCGCTGCGCTCGCGGGCCGAGCAAGCAAGGCGCGAGGCCCGGCGCAACCAGCAGCTCTTCGAGCAGGGCTGGATCTCGAGCCAGGATGCCGAGCGGACCCGACTGGAAGCGAATACGGCCGAGCAGTCGGTGCGTCAGGCCCAGGCCCGGCTGGCCCAGTCCCGCCGCGAGCTGGACACGGCCGCTCAAGCCATCAAAGTGGAGGAGCAGACCCTCTCGCGACGCACCCAGGACACCCCCGCCCTGGCGGCCGAAGTGGCCGCCCTGAGGGCCGAGCTGGAGAAAGCTCGCCACGAGAGCGGGCAGCAGCAGGTTGTGTCGCCCATCGACGGGGTGGTGCTCGAGCGCAATGAGCAGGGGCCGGCCCAGCTCAGCGGCGGCACCCAGCTGCTTTTGCTGGGCAACCTCAAGGACCTGGAGGCCGTCTCGGAGGTGCTGACCGAGGACTCCCTGCGCCTCAAGAGCGGTACCCTGGTCGAGCTGGAGAGCGCGCCCGGCAAGGTGTTGCGCGGCAAGGTGGACCACATCGAGCCGGCCGGATTCACCAAGCTCTCCTCGCTGGGAGTCGAGCAGCAGCGCGTGAACGTCATCTTGCGCTTCACCGAGCCGGCAGGCCACCTGGGGGCGGGCTACCGACTGCGGGCCCGCTTCGTGATCGCCCGCCAGAACGGGGCCCTGACCGTGCCGCGCTACACGGTGCTGCAGCACGCCGATGGCAGCTACGCGGTGCTCAAGGTGGTGGGGGATGACTTGCGCTGGCAGAAGGTGAAGCTGGGCATGCGCGGCGAGACCGAGCTGGAGGTGCTCGAGGGGGTGGGGGAGGGGGACGTGCTGGTGGCGCTGCCGGAAGCCACCCTGCCCGAGGGGGAGAAGGTCAAGACTCTGCCTTATCAGGGGCGTTGAAAGGGCCGCGAAGGCTACTGTGAAGCTGAACGAGCCTCTCTTCAGGGAAGGGTGTATCCCAGTGCTGCATCCAGGTGTGCGGCTGCTCTCGGGCTTGCGCCCCAAGACGCGTGAGAGCCAGGTAGAAGCGCCGCGCTACGCGGGCTGGAGACCCGGTAACCTGAAACAGTAGCTCGCCCGCTTCAGGGATCGTGGGCGGCTGGTGCCACTGGTCGCTGTGTGTGCAGACAGTCAGGCCTTCCGAGTGGAAATGAAGACCGAGCCAGACAGGCTCCAGAAACATCCAGGCCACTTGCGGCGGGCCAAGCGCAAGCAAGCGGATCAGTGCCTCGACCAGCTGGCAGGGGAAATCCGGCCCGACGCAGGAGGCATGCTCGCTGAACTCGTTGCTCCCCTGGCGCAGAGTCAGACGCATCCAGCCGTGGTGGGGGAGCTCAAGCTCGACGAAAAGTCGATCCTCCATCAGCCGGGAGGACGCAGGCTCAACACCAGGTCTCGCTGCTCGTCGGTGTCGGGCACCGAGCAGCCGCGAGCCTGCTCGATCAGCTCCAGGGCCCGGCGTGGCGCAACCCCCTCCAGGATGAGCACCGCCGCGGCCACCACGGCGGAGCGGCCGATGCCGGCCCGACAGTGGATCCCCACCGGGGCTTCCCGAGCCAGGATCTGTCCGGCCAGCTCCAGCAATGCCTGCCGTGAGGGGAGTCCACGATCCGCAATCGGAAGCTCGAGATAGCCGATCCCGGCCGACTCGCACCAGGACCGCTCCGAGAGAAGGCCAAGCTCCTCGCGCTCCTCCCGAGTGAGTAAGCAAACCAGAGTACGTACCCCCATCTCCGCCACGTCCTCTCGCTGGCGTGGCCGGGAGACGATGGCCAGCCGCGCGTTGATGGGCCAGGTTCGCGGGCCCACGCTACTCGCCTCGCTTGCGCACCACCACGCCGCCCACCCGGACCGAATCGGAGGTCTCCAGCATCACCTGGCCGGTGGTCCTGACCGTGGCGGGGTCGGGCAGCTGCAGCAGCTCGGCCCGGTTGGAGTGGGTGACCAGCACGCGCCCCTCCTGGTCGAGCCAGGGGGTGCTGCGGCCGCGGGGCACCTCGGCCCACAGGATGGCCTGGCCGGTGTCCGGGTGCAGCTGGGCCAGCCGGTAAGGGCCGGGGGATGCAGGATCGGTCAGGGCCATCAGGCCGCGCGGGGTGACCTTCAGGCTGGTCAGGCCCTCGTGGGAGGCATCCCAACGCCGCTCGCCCCGGGGGCTGATGCAGGTGACCTTGCTCCGCCCGCTGACCACCAGGTCGCCCTGCTCGGTCACCATAACCGAATACTGGTGATGCTCGCCTTCCACGGGCTGCTGCCAGAGCTCGCGACCGGTGGCCGGGTCGAGCCCGAGGATCTTGTCTTTGGCGCTCACGTAAAGCACCGAAAAATCTTGCGGGGCCTTGAGGGTGCACAGGGCCGCCTCCACCGGCTGGCTCCAGCCCTCCTGCAGCTTGCCGTCCTGCACCCGCACCTGGCGCACCTCCTGGGCGTCCAGGAACCAGACCTGGTCGCCCTGGCCGATCAGGTCGCGGCCGTAACCACGAAAGCGCTGGCGGTCGCGCACCTGGCCCGTGCCCGGATCGACGCAGAGCAGGTCGTTGCTGGCTTTGAGTAACTTGAGGCCGTTGCCGACCGGAATGGGCAGCTCGTAGTTGGCTCCCGGCTGGCGCCACAGCACCTCGCCCGTCCCCGGCGCCAGGGCGACGTGGAAGACCTGGTGGTCGGGCTGCTTTTCCAGCGTCAGGGTGGTGACCTCGCCGCCTCCCGGCACCATGTTGAACACCGGTTGGGAAACCTGGAAGTTCCAACAATCCTGACCGTCGGGCCCGATCCCCCTCACCTCGCCGTCGCGGAAGGCGACCACGGTCACCCCGCCGTCGGCAGTCACGGCCAGGCCCGGCTCTTCTTGCGTCTGGCGCTCCCAGTCGCGCTCGCCTGTGCTCAAGTTGACCCGCGTCAGGGTGCCCTGTCCGTAGAGCAACAGGCCGTCTCGACCGATGCACTTGATGCCCAGCTCGGGCGTATCCAGGTCCCAGCAGCGGTCGGGCTCGACCCGGTCTTTGTTGCCGAACAGGGCGATTCGAGCTTCCTCGCTCGAAATCGCGGCGGTAGGGGGCAGGCGCAGGTGGGGTCCGATTTGCATGGCCATGACAGCATGCCCTGGACGGCTGAAAAATCTCTGCTAAAGTAGGTCTATGATCGCGCCCCTGTCCCCCGGCCAGCCCGGCTTCTCTGCCCCCCTGCGCTCGAGCGGCTCCCCGTCTGAGTCCGAGCAAGATGGCTTCAAGCCCCGGGGGGACGAGGAGTTGACCCGCGACCTCCAGGCACGCATCCTGCTCGCCCACATCAACTTCGAGATGCAGCGAGGCTCGGGCCAGCTTCCCCCTCTGGTCGAGGAGGCTTCCGAGGCGTCCGTGCCCCAGCGCGGTCATAGCTCGACCGGCATGCTGCAGGATGCGCGCCTGGACATGAAAGCCGGCGAGATGCAGGGCCCGCTGACGCCGGACGAGCTCTGGGGCGGCTACCTGATCCCCAAGCACAATCCCTGGCGCTGATCTCGATCATCCGCTTTCCGGTTCTCGGGGTTACAATAGGGGCATGGCTTCTCGACGCATTCTCATCATGGGCGCCGCAGGGCGCGACTTCCACAACTTCAACGTCGCCTACCGCGACAAGAGCGAGTTCGAGGTGGTGGCCTTCACGGCCACCCAGATCCCCGACATCGCCGGCCGGCGCTACCCGGCCGAGCTGGCCGGCAAGCTCTATCCTCAGGGCATCGACATCTTTCCCGAGGAGGAGTTGGAGTCGGTTATCGCCAGGCTCAAGGTCGAGGAGGTCGTGTTCGCCTACTCGGACGTGAGCTACCCCTACGTGATGGGGCGGGCCAGTCGGGCCCTGGCGGCGGGGGCCGACTTCACCCTGCTCGGGCCCGAGCGCACCATGCTGCGCTCAGCAAAGCCGGTGCTGGCAGTGTGCGCGGTGCGCACCGGGGTGGGCAAGAGCCAGACCACCCGCTATCTGGCCTCGGCCCTGCGCTCTCGCGGCAGGAAAGTTGCCATCCTGCGCCACCCGATGCCCTACGGCGACCTGGCAGCCCAGGCCGTGCAGCGTTTCGAGCAGGCAGCCGATCTGGACCGCCACGGCTGCACCCTGGAGGAGCGCGAGGAATACGCTCCCCACCTGGAGGAGGGCCACCTGGTCTTCGCCGGGGTGGACTACGCCCGCATCCTGGAGGCAGCCGAGCGCGAGGCGGACGTGATCTTGTGGGACGGCGGCAATAACGACCTGCCCTTCCTGGTGAGCAACCTGCACATCACCCTGGTCGACCCGCTGCGAGCCGGCCATGAGACCGGCTACTACCCGGGCGAGGTCAACCTGCGCCGCTGCCACGCGGTCATCGTCAACAAGGTGGACACGGCTACCCCCGAGCAACTCGCAAGCGTGCGCACGGCCATCTCGCGGGTGAACCCGACCGCGACCGTGGTAGAGGCCGCCTCGCCCCCCCGCCTGGACGAGCCTGAAGCGGTGCGCGGTAAGCGCGTCCTGGTGGTGGAGGATGGGCCCACCCTCACTCACGGGGAGATGGCCTTCGGGGCCGGCTGGCTGGCGGCCCGGGCGGGCGGCGCCAGTGAGATTCTCGACCCGCGCCCCTATGCGGTTGGCTCTCTGAAGCCCGTCTACCAGGCCTGGCCCAATCTGGGTCAGGTGCTGCCGGCCATGGGCTACAGCCCGGCCCAGCGCGAGGAGTTGCGCCAGACCATCCTGGCCTCCCCGGCCGAGGTGGTCGTGGTGGGCACGCCCATCGACCTGGGGGCCGTGCTCAAGCTGGAGCGGCCCTCGGTGCGGGTGCGCTACAACCTCGAGCCGCGTGACGGGCAGGCTCTGGAGCAACTCCTGGAGCGACTCGGCTCAAACGCGTTAAACAGGGCATAGATTCGGTTCTGGCGAACCCCCAGGCGCATGCGGGGGATCCTGTGGTTGATGCTGCTCTTCTCGGTCACGACTTCTGGCTGCTCGGGCTCGAGCGAGCAGCAGAAAGAGCTGGCTCAACTCACGCAACAGGTTGCCTTCCTCGAGAAGACGATCGAGTCCGCCAAGCGAGAGCTGCAAGATCTGCCCCGCCTGACCGAGGAGATGCAATCGCTGGAACGAGAGCAAATGACGCTCCAGCAAGAGCTCGACGAACTGAGGAAGGGCAAGTGAAGCCCCTGATTCTTCTGCTGCTGCTGCTCAGCCTGAGTTGCGCCAGCCCGCGCGTGACTCAGGAGATTGAGCAAAAACGCCAGGAAGTCGTCCAACTCGAGAGCCAGCTGAAGGAAATCGAGGCTGCCCTGCCTGTCATCGAAGAACGGCATGCGCGGGTAAAGAGGCTCAAGGAGCAAAAGGCCGTCTTGCTTGAGGAGATCAATGCCCTGCGCCAGAAAAGAGGGCTTCCGCCCCGTTCTTGAGCTCTCTTTCAGCTCTCCGCGCTAAGCTGTCGAGCATGGTGCTCCGTCCCCTGGCCAGCGCTTCCTCTCCGCCCACGCGCTCGGTCGTCCGGGCTGAGGAATTGCGCGACGAGGTCGAGCTCTCCAAACAGCCCGGTCGGACCGAAGCGGGCTTGAGCCGGGTCCTGCCCGTGGTGCAGAAGCATTATTTAAAGGCACTGGGGGTGGGCGCCCTGCTGATGGGCGCCAATCTGGTCCACCCTTCTCCCTGGCTCTTGATCGGGGGCGTTACGGCCCTGCTCGCGCCAGTGGTGGCCATCCCGGTTGTCATGGTCACCCGGGCCGTCTCCGAATCGCTGTCTCAGCGGCGTGAGGTCCGACGCGAGAAGCTCGAGCACGAGTTGGAAGCGGTGCGCGTGGCCACGGGTCTGGAAGCGAACAACACGCGCCCGGTGCAAGAGAACGAGCATCGCGTGGTGCTCGGCGGCGTGGCGGTCAAACGACGCGCGTGAGCCTGGCCGAGTTGCAGGAGCGGCTGGCCCGGGCCCTGATCGCGGCCGAGCCCGAAATAGAGCTGAGCGATCTCGGCCTCGACCCTCAGGGCCTGCGACTTGCGGCCACCATCATCCTCAAGCTCCGCTTCGACCGGGTCATGCGGGCCGAGGCCCGCTATCGAGAGTGCTACGACAGCGATCCGGATGGCTTCACGCGCGACTTCCTGGCCTACCACCGGGCGGTGCCTCCCCAGGCCTACTTTCCCGCCGAAGAAGCCGCCCTATTTGAAAGCTTTCTGCGCGACCGCCAGACGAATTCGCTCTAGCTCCTGGCGCAGCAGCGGCACCTCCTCGGGCTCGATGGTCCCCTCGATGCGCTCCAGGGTCACGCCCCGCACCGCGGGACAGCGAGGCAGCACGTGGTCGAAGAGCTCCCAGACCGGCTCGGGCACCGGGCCGTCGTGCGAGTCGAGCCGCAGCACGGGACCCTCCAGCCACCCGGGGTCGCTCTCGCTGCCCCCACTGAGGTGCAGCTCGAGTACGTTAGAAAGGTCGATCTTGCCCACGAAAGCCAGGGGGTCAAGACCGAAATTCCGGCAATGCGCATAGACGTTGTGCAGGTCGAGCAGCAGGCGGGCGCCGGTCTCGCGGCAGAGGCGGTTATAGAAGCTCGCCTCCTCCATCGGGTCGTCCAGGGTGAAGTAGAAAACCGTGTTCTCGAAGCCCACCAGGGGCACGATCAGCTGGAGTCGCTCCAATCGCTCCTTGACCGCCTGAACAGCCTCGTCTGTATGGGGCAAAGGCGTGTGCAGACCGGTGACCAGCCCCCCGGCGGTGTGGGAGGCGCCCAGGTGGTCGGTGTACCACTCCAGCTCGAGCCGCTCGTGCAGTCGAGCGATCTGGCTCAGCCAGCGCTCGGTGCGCGCTACCTCCTCGGGAGTTGACAGGGGGGTGCCCAGCGACAGGCCCAGCCCGTGGGCCACGAACGGCTTTCCGGTTTCGTCTTTGACCTGGTCATAGAGCTCGACCCGCGAGCTGAGCTCAGTCTGGCTGTTCCAAAGCTGCTCAGGGCAGATCTCGAGGAAATCGACCAGCTCCGCCAGCGGCCTGAGCAGCTCGACATGGGTGCGGTGGCCCGACAGGGCCAGCCCCACCCCGGGAGAACCGGGCTTCACGGCTTGGATGGCTTCTCTTGCTGGACCTTCTGGCTGCGCTCGATGAAGTCTTGATCGCGCTGAACCCGCACCGCCATGCCGCAGGCCGGGCAGTTGTCAGGCTCGGGCTGGATTTGTACGGGCGAAGGTACCGGCGTGTGCGAGGCGCTGGCCGAGGGCGTCGGGGTGGGACTTTCGGTGCTGACCGCCAGGGGCTCGGGAGAGCCGCGCATGAGCAGGCCAACAGAGACGGCCGCGAGAGTGGCGCCTCCCAGGTAAAGAATGTCGGTAAGACGTCGGCGTTGCTGCTGGTCCATGTAGAGGGATTCGGGTTCTGGTCAGGGGCACCTGTCTGGCCTCCTCGGCAGCGGGGTACAGTCTCCAGGAAGGAGGGCCTACCCGGCCAGACCAGCGGAAGACCGCCGCTAGCATGCTGATGCAATGTGCCGCTCAAACTGCGAGCGTTTGCCCTTCGCTGTTCTAACTTATCAAGGCGTCCCCGTGTTCTTGGGTAGGCTCCAGGTCGGCTTTGCCTTGTCCTGTTTCATCTGCTGCTGCAGCTTGCTCTTCTTTGTCTGGCTGGCGGTGGTTCGTCCGGTCCTGGGGTCGGTCACAGCATCGAACCGAATCTCGACCTGGTAGTTCATGCTCTTCTTGTTGGCCTCTTGCTCGGTGACCAGGGAGAAGAACTCCATCACCGGCGTGGACTGCCCGGGCTCAAGCGCCGGAATGGGATACCAGTCGCTGGCGAAAGCCTTGCCAAACCAGTCAGTGAAGTAAGCGCGCGCCCGGGTTGGCCGGCTGGCTCCGTCGCCTTCGTTTACGACGAGGACCCTGGCTCTTACGTAGCCGGTATCCGCCGTGTAGCTCTTTACGTAGTAGGTCAGGTCGGGCCCGGGCTGCTTGCTGCGCTCACCAGTGATCTGTTGCGGCCTGGGCCTCTGAAACGGCTCGTTCGCCGCCCAGGCTGGCGGAGGTACGTACTCAGGACGGCCCTCAGCCAGGGTCAGGACGCCATCGACCAGCTCCGCGATGTACCCCTTCTCTGCCACGACCGCCAGGATGTCAACTTCCATCGAACTGTCAGAAGGGAGATTGAGGCGCGGGCCCAACTCCTCGAGGGTCCCGAAGGGCCTACCCTTGCGCCAGAACAGCTTGCTGACCGGCCGCCCCTTTACAACGACGGCGTACTGTTCGGGCAAGTCCAGCTCGGGATACTCAGGCTGGACCTCTGCGTAAGCAACACCAACCATCAACAGCAAAACAAGCCAATACTTCATCCGATACCCCCACGATGCCGAATTTGCAGGTCCAGGGTTCTCCGGCAGAAAAGGCGACCTCGTCCAATGCGGTGTCGATGGACACCACACGTTATCCGCCGTGGAGTACATCTCGAGAGCCAGAATGCCATTATCGTCAGCACCTGCATCATTAAGAGAATTCCCTATTTGGATGAATCGGCGCCGACTTTGCGCCGAACACAACAAGCAGAAAGCCGACTCCCATTCCAGCATAGCTCAGGGTAAGACCGTTTTGGCGGTCCTGCATCAGCCCTATGTTGCTCACGGCACCATAGGCCGTTTGCACGGCCGTGCTGGCGTTAAAGTAGTAAGCGAACCCAGCAATTCCACCAAGTAGAAGCAACATGCCCGTAACCCGGAGAATACTCGTGCGCTGGGGCGGCTTGACCAGCTGATGGCCACAATGCTTGCACTTGATGGCCTCATCTTATTTCTTCGGCGCAGGCAGGGCATTTCTTCATAATTGCCATCCATTGTGATGTAGTAACGAATGGATATTCTTACAAGTCCCAAGTGTTCCTGGGGAAATTCCGATCCGGTGTCAATCTACCAATAGATTTCGACGTCAAATCAATGCGGATATCTGTGTGCCGACCAATGCGAGTGTGGCGGCAACTTCCGCCCCGCGGAGGCGGATAGACCTTCCCATCATAGGGGTTGCACGTCGGGCAGACTCAATCTTTGCCCAGCCCTACAAACACGAAAGCCCGCTCTGGAGCGGGCTTATCGTTGGTGCCGAGGGCCAGAATTGAACTGGCGACACTGCGATTTTCAGTCGCAT
>CAYYHB010000028.1:0-34296 GCA_964471395.1 uncultured Burkholderiales bacterium
GATGCTCTCCTTGATGCATGCGAGCCTCGACCCCTGGGAGACGCCGATCATCGAGAGACACGGGGACCTGAGCCAGGCCGGGGACCATGAGCAACATCAAGACCAGGGGCTGCGCCAGCCGCGCCAGCCTCGGGGCAACAGATAGAACAGCAACTCGGGACAAATCCACAGCACCCTCCCGGCGACCAGCAGAACGCACACAAACTCTCGGATTGATACGCTCACGCAGGTTTTCTCGGCGAGATGCCTGCCACCCTCTGCAAACTGGAAACTTCTTCAGGCGACAGAAGACGGCTCTGCCCGCAAGCCAGCGCCCCAATCTCCACGGGACCGACCTGGACGCGAACCAATCGCTTTACCCTGGCGCCTACGGCCGCCAGCATCCGTCGAATCTGGCGCTTG
The DNA here is from genome assembly GCA_964471395.1 of uncultured Burkholderiales bacterium. GTDB lineage: Bacteria > Vulcanimicrobiota > Xenobia > Xenobiales > QWHO01 > QWHO01. The sequence continues at coordinate 403 of CAYYHB010000028.1, forward strand.
CGCCCTTCGTGGAGCACGATCTCAAGCCAATCATCCTGGCCAAGGCTGGCCTCGCAGGGCGAGGTCGGACCATCCTCGAGCTCGATTCCGGTCCGCAGTCGCTCGAGGGCGGTCCGGCTGGGAACCGGGTTAACCTGCACGTGGTAGACCTTGGGAACATGGTGACGAGGGTGCGTCAACCGATTCGCAAGTTCCCCATCGTCCGTCAGGAGGATCAATCCCTCCGAGTCCAGGTCCAGGCGCCCGACCGGAAAGAGGCGCCGTTGAGAAACGACCAGATCGAGCACGGTAGGACGCCCTCTCTCGTCGCGGGCCGTGGAGAGGACCCCGGGCGGCTTGTAAAGAGCCCAGACCTCGCGGGTTGGCTCCGGAGAAAGAGAGCTACCATCAAGGCGGATCCGATCTTGCGGGCCAACCCTTTGACCGAGCTCGGCCCGACTGTCGTTGACCGTGACCCGGCCGGCGGCGATGAGGCTTTCGCATTGCCTCCTCGAGCCAACCCCGGCTCGGGCCAGCCATTTTTGGAGCTTCTCGCCATCCACGGCAAAATGCTTGCGCCCCGAGGCGGAAGGATCCTCCAAATCGCTGGCCGAAAACGCCTAACCAGCGCAGAAGACCCTATTCGGAAACTTCCTGGAGGTAGATCCGTGGCTGAGGACAGAGGGATCCTGACCCAACCGATCGTTTACGATGGGGAAGAGTATAGCCGCGAGTCGCTGCAGGATATGGTGAACACCTATCAGACTCAGCACTCAAGCCGCATCCAGGAGTTGGAGTCTCTCAAGAAGACGCACGACAGCATATCCCGCGAGCTCACTCAGGAGCTGGCGGAGCAAAAGTCGGCCTGGGAGTACCTCCGGGGGATGATGACCCTGGACCGACACAACGCCATGTCGAACTTCCGAGGCTTGCTCGAGAAGGTGCCTATCCTCAAGGACCGTATGCCCGACCGGCCCCTGTCCGAGCTTCTGCAAGAGAAAATCCAGGTAGCCGAGAATCGAACCCGCGAGGTGGGCCATTTCCTTGACCGGATGGAGTCGGAGATGGAGTCCATTCGTCAGGACATCGTTCGACTGAACAAGAAGATGGTCGTCGCCGCCGAGAACGAGGAGAAGGCTGCCCACTACATCCTCAAGCTCAAGGACTTGCAGAGCGAGTTGGAGCAGGAGCTGGCCTCCATGGGCGAGACCGTGACGGCTGCCCACCGCTCCAAGAAGGCCGAGATCGACGAGGTGAAGCGGATGATCTGGGACCACGGAGCCCGCCTGCGACTCTACTCCAACGCAGAAGACCGCATTTCGGCCATCGTCCAGATGAACAACCACTTTCTGGAGATGCTCACCAACCTGCATGGCAACATGCAAAACCTGTATGAAGCAGGCCTGGAGGTGCTCGACGAGCTGCGCGGCAACCTGGCCTCCCTGGCCACAGCCACGGAAGCAAGCGAGCTGACGATGGACATGCAAGAATCGATGCAGTCGCTCAAGGACAGCGTCAACCGGGTAGCGGTGCTGGCCTCCAACACCTCCCTTTATCTTACCCAGAATGTCGAGAGGCTGACCTCGCAGATGCGCATCTACGACGAGCAGACCGAGGCGCTGGTGAAGAGCAACCTCGAAGCCGAGCGCGAGATCCAGGAAAAGCGCATCGACGACACGCTGGCTCTGGCCGAGAAAGAATACGGGCTGCTCAAGCAGGCTCGCGAAAAGTAAGCCCTGCCCAATGAGCTCCGAGAGCTCTCCCCTGCGTGCCGAGCCGATCGCGCCCGAGCAATTCACGCGCATCGCCGGCCAGAGCGTTCACATCTATCTCGAGTTCCTGCGCAGCCTGGTGCGCGGGGGCCGGCTAAACAAGTTTTTCCCCGATCCCGACGGACTCGACAACCTCTACCGGGCCATGGGGGAGGTGCCGCAGGAGCCCGGGAAAGAGCCGAGCCTTCTGATCAGCCTGCGCACAGGAATGCCGGCCGAACCGGAGATCGGGAAGATCCTGGCCGACAAGGAGCTGGCCGCCCGCTTCCTGAAAGCAAACTCGCCCGAGCTCCTCAAGCAGCGCAGTGACGCCGCATCCCAACGCATGCTGGAGAAGCACGCCTATTTCAGGTTCCTGGACGGAGCCCGAATCCCGCGCCGCACGCACCTTGAGATGTGGCTGCGCCAGGTCGACGAGTCGAAGCGAGTGGCTTACTTCACCACCATCTTCGAGCGCTTCGATCCTACCGAAGGCCTTTTCGTGCGCTACACCATCCAACTGGCCCAGCAGCATGCCCGTTGGAGCAAGCCCCAGGTCGAGCTGCAGGGTGATGACCTGGAGTACACCACCGCTTTTCGCAACGTGATCTCGCGCTACTCGGCGGACGAGGCGGAGTTCGCCTTCATCTTGCTCTCCGATCTGCCCAACATCACCGTCCAGGAGGTCGTCCGCGGACGGGCCGGCCCGCTCTGGATGGACGGCATCGCCATGCCGCCCGAAGTGGCCGATTTGATGGCCAAACACCCCGGGAACTTCATCCTCAATCTGCCCTCCGAGCGAGTCAACGCCCCCTCCGAGAAGGCTGCCTCCTCGGTACGCGAGGACAAGAACTGCGACCCGTTTGCGCGCTTTTACCGCGAATCGCTCTCGGCCGACGTGCGCAGTCTGGCCGACAGCCGGGCGGAGAAACTAGGCTACCACGTATTCAAAGAGCGCAAGTTCTGCTGTACCAGGGGCATCGAGGACCCACTCAAGAAGCTGCTGCAGAGTCATGGCCACCGCTGCGTGATCTACCGGGTCTGAAGGGACAAAAGGGCCGAAAAGGAAGAGTATCGCCATGTCCAGAGCCTCTCTCATCGTGCGCGCTGAGGACCTGGCCCAGGAAACCCCCCTGGTGCGAGGTATGATCATCGGCTCAGGCCTCCCGGGCGCCCTGGGGAACCTGGCCCCCGGCCCCTATGGACTGGCGGCCCCCCACCTCGCGGTGCTGGAAATCCTCGAGCAGGCAGGCTCGGTCATCCTGGAAGTGGAGACCAGGCTGCGCCAGCGCATCACCTCCGACCGAGGAGGGGAAGCCGAGATGGCGGGCTTCGACTTCATCGCCGAGTTGCAGCCGATGGACCGGGCCTTCTGCGCCTGGTATGCAGTCTACGTTGCCTCCGACTGGGCCAGCACTCAGTGCGCCAAGCACACCAGCACGGCCGTCTCCGTCAAGGGTGGCTTCAACAATCGCTGGGTCCAGGACCTCGGCAACCTGGCAGGCAACAATCTGCTGCAGGTCGTCTTGCGCGAGCTGAAAGGCTTTTACGAGCACCACCGCAACCACTCCGACCCGGCTCGCCGAATAACCGAGCCCGAGCGCGTGGCCGACAGCTCAGCCGCCTTCTTCAAGCTACTGGCTAACGGACTAGCCAGGTTTCTGTCCGATGGCGAGTATGAGCGCCACCGGACGGTTCTGGAAACCATGCGGGTAGAGATTCTAGGCCAGGGCTACGTGGGCCTCAAGCCCACTGCGGCCGCTGACGCCACCCAGTCGAGCGATCTGTTGCCGGTCAAGCCCGAAGACGTGGTGGGTAACCAGGAGTATCTGGCCGCTGGAATGCGCCTGGCCCGGGACGTAGCCGGCTTCGACTTCAAGACAGGCAAGAATCCCAAGAAGGTCAATCCGGTCTTGTTCTGTCAGGGCACTCCAGGCTGTGGTAAGACCCTGACCGCCCACGCGGTCGGCAACTACTTCCTGGACTACTGCCAGAAGCGCGACATTCCGGCAAAATTCCTGATCATCCGGCGCACCGACTGGGCTTCGTCGTACCAGAATGCCTCGGCCAACAAGCTAATTTCCATTTTCAAGGACGATGTCTATGCTTTTCCCGGCGTGGTCGGCTGCTACTGGGCAGACATCGATACCGCATTCGCCGCTCGCTCCGACCCGGGCCTGCGCTCTGAAGAGAAGAACATTTTGGGAGCCAGCTTTGGAATCTTCGACGGCACATTAATCCCCAAGAACGGCAAATGGTTCCTGCTGTGCGATGCCAACTACATCAACATGGATCAGGCCACCCTGAGCCGCATCAGCCAGGACCCTTACATCGTCAAAGGTCCGGTCACCGTGGACGACTTTGTCACCCTGTTCCGCGACAAAAAGCTGCACGAGTTCGCCGACTTCTTCCACCTCAGCGATGAGCAGTGGCGCCAGGTGGGGCAAGCCTGCCTCGATTTCAACCTGTCCGGTCGCAACGTGGACAACATTACCCAGAAGCTCATCCGCGAGGTGCAAGATGTCGATCCGCCCGACGATTACTACAAGGCCAGCTTTGAGGAGCGTCGCCGCATCCTGCGAGAACTGTCGAAACCGATGACCGTCGAGCGCATCATCGAGATCATGGACGGTTTTCGCAAGTTCGAGGCCGAAGCCGAGGAAAAAGCTGAACGACAGCGTTTCGACGAGCGGGTGCGCGAGATCGTGTTTAATCTTTCGGCCCAGAAGGCGGCCCTGGAAAGTTACGGGAACTGAGCTGTGTCAACCACTCCCGAGTACGCCCCCGAAGCGGGCGACACGCTCGAGCAACTCGTCCAGCAATTCACCAACCAGTATGCCTTTCTGCGCGAGCTGATCCAGAACTCGATCGACGCCGGCACCAAGCGGGTGGACGTCTGGTTTGAGTTCGAGCCCTTCGAGGGCGGCTGCATGGGAGCCATGCGCCTGCACGTGGACGACACCGGCGAGGGAATGAACCGGGAGATTATCGATACCCAGCTGACCCGGCTATTCTCCTCCTCCAAAGAGAACGATCTGACCAAGATTGGAAAGTTCGGCATTGGATTCGTTTCGGTGTTCGCCCTCTCGCCTGAGGCGGTGGTAGTGGATACCAGCAGGGACGGGGAAAACTGGCGCATTCTTTTCCACGGCAAAGACAAGAAGTTTGAGCGCATCATGCTCGATCAGCCGGTTGATGGAACTCAGGTCCAGCTGATCAAGATGGTCAGCCCGGAGGACTACGAAAAGCACCGCTACGAGAGCAAGCGCACCATCACCTACTGGTGCAAGCACTGCGACGTGGACATCTATGTGGACAACGAAAGGATCAACCAGCCCTTTACGCTCAACGGCCCCCACGTCATGACTCACCAGGTACCGGGAACCGAGCTCGTGGTAGCTCCGGCCGATGGCCCGAAGCCCTTCTATGGTTTCTACAACCGCGGTTTGACCCTGGTGGAGTCGGTCGAGCGGGACGACCCCAATGACCGCCAGGACCATCCCCCCGGCATCCACTTCAAGATCAAGTCTCGCTACCTCGAGCACACGCTGACGCGCGACAACATCCTGCGCGACGAGAACTACCACAAAGCCATGACGATCCTGCGCTCGTTTGTGGACGGGCCGTTCCGTAAAGCACTCTTTCAGGCGGCATTGGAGACGGGCGAAGATGCCGTCTTTGGCTACCTGACCCACCGACTGCAGGGTCTGCCAGAGGACCTCGCCAACAAGCCTCTGCTGCCGCTGGTAGAGGGAGGGCGCCTGACGCTCAAGCAGCTGAAAACGGCGGTGGACAAGCAGGGGGAGGTCTTCTACGAGGAGCAGGACTCGGCCCTGACCCAGTCGCTGAAGAGCCAGGGAAAGATCGTGCTCAAGTGGGCGGGCCCCGAGCGCGAGCCAGGCCTTGGCAGACTGCTTGAGCACCTGTGCCGGCGCAAGGACAAAGTCTTGCTCCTGAGCGCCAGCGGGACGTATGCCCAGCCAACTCTGGTCAGTGGCCTTTCCAAGAACCAGCAGGAGTTGCTGGAGGCGGCAGGACGCATCCTGAAGCGAGCTGGCAGCCCTTACCGCAGCATCTTTCCGGGGCGCTTTAGAGCCGCCGGTGCCTCACTCGAGAAGCGAGCCTACGTGCTGCAAGAGAAGGCTGGCAGCCTCTTCCGTCCAGAGGGGGAAAAGAAGGGCCTGCTGGCCACTTTGTTCGGCTCTCGCAAGTCTCCTCAAGATCTGGTGGTCAACCTGGACGACCCCCTGGTTGAGAAAAACCTCCGGCTTAACGAGAAGTATCCCCAGTTGGCCCCCTATATCCTGGCCTGGTGCGTCCTGGTCAACGATGGTCTGGATGGAGCCACTGTCACCCGCATGGTCGAAGCCGCCATGGCCGAAGGGGGCGACCGCCAGGTCTGACGCACGCAAGCCTCCCCCTGGTAGGAAAGTTTTTCCCCCCGTGGAAAGGCAGTGAAAATCTTTACGCAAGCGAGCATTCTTGGAACCGGTTCTTCGTAGCTTCCTCTTCTGCGACGCGGTTGTGCCCTCTCACCATGGCAAGCTGCTTTGCTATGGGGTTTTCTCGGATCTGTGGGCGCCCAAGTTTCCGGTGACCCACCCGCGCTTCTCCATCCTGACCTCGTGGAGCCGGGGCACGGGCTTCCACATCCAGGTGGTCAAGATGTTCAATCCGGCCCGCACCGTGATGCTGAACCAGTCGCCCGAGATGTACTTCACCCTGGAAGACGAAAGCCAGACGGTGCACGTCCAGGTGGACGTCAACCAGATCGTGTTCACCGAGGCAGGAACCTACTTCTTCCAGATCTACCTGGACAGCCGGTTGGTGGCGGAGCACACTCTTAACTACATCCAGAAGAGCTGAAACCCGTACAAAAAAAGGCGCCCGAGTCGGTGAAGACCGGGCCAGGGGTTCTGGAGGGTCCGAGCGCGGGGACGCGCGCTACAAACAACTTTTGCTGGTTCAGACGCTTTGGGGGCGGGTCGAATGCACGGCACCGGCCTGCATCCCGGGCTGCACTCCGGAGACGCTGCCGTTGGAGCCATAGACGGCCCCGGCCTGCATTCCCGGGTCGTAGTTGGAGCGAGGGGGCCCGCCGCCGCCGGTCTGAATGGCGGCTGCATCGTTGACCTCGTTGACTTTCTGAGTGGAAGCCACCTGCTCGGGCGCTTTGAGGGCGCTGATCAAGCTGCTCAGGTTCTGATCTTTGACGGTGTTGTCTTCGTCAGCATCGCCGACTTCGGGCGAGAACTGAACCTTATCGGTAATCCCGCTGGCCGCCTGGGTGCCGGCTACGCCGGATGCGCCGCCACCTTCTCCGATGCGATTGGCCGCTCCGCCGACCGGGGGGGTGTAGCTGGGGGCGACGCCTCCAACCCCTCCACCCGAGCCGACTCCGTCGACCTTACCGATTTCAAATGGATCTTTCTGGGCCATGTGGGTTCACTTCCTCAATCACTTCACGGGTATGCTCCCGTGGTTGTATGATAGGGCCACCCGGACCTCAGCCGATAGGGCACTTTGTTAACGAAATGTTAACGATGTAAACAGCATGTTAACCCTTTGGTCTGGATTTGTTCACAGCTGCTCCCAAGGTTGACGCGACCAAACGGATTATCGTATTATCCCGGGGTTGAACCAGGGCGAGGACTGCGGTGCCCTCCCACCCTGTCCTGGCTTGAAGTAACAACTCAAATGGAGGTTAACCCGTGGCAACCAAGGGAGAAGTCATCGAGCAGTACCGCACCCATGAGGTAGATACTGGCTCGGCTGAAGTGCAAGTCGCACTGCTGAGCGATCGGATCAATCATCTTACCGAGCATTTGAAGGTACACAAGAAAGACCATCACTCTCGGCGGGGACTGCTCATGATGGTAGGCAAGCGGCGCCGTCTGCTGAACTACCTGCAGAAGAACTACATCAAACGCTATCGCACGCTGATCCAAAAGCTCGGTCTGCGTCGCTAGATGCCCCCAACTCAGCCAAAAGGATAGACGGCTGGCAACCCGGACACCAGGGGAAGAGTTCCCGCTGGTGTTTTCCTGCTTCCAGGAGATGGGAAGCTTCCTCACACCGCGCAGGCGGCATTTCCGCACGATCAAGCGCGGCCAAGTAGAACGTACCCGAGGTGAAAGAAAGAAATGGCAACTCAAGTCATAGACGCCGAGAAGGTGGTCGTCGAGCGAGAGATCGGCGGACGCACCCTGCGCATGGAGACCGGCGAACTGGCCAAGCAGGCCGGCGGAGCCGTGCTGGTAACCTACGGCGAGACGGTGGTGCTGGTCACCGCAACCGCCAACGACAAAGCTCGCGAGGGGATCGACTTCTTCCCCCTGACGGTGGATTACGAAGAGAAGATGTATGCCGCCGGCAAACTGCCGGGCGGCTGGATCAAGCGGGAGGGTCGTCAGCCCGAACGCTGCATTCTGACCTCGCGGCTGATCGATCGACCCATCCGCCCCCTTTTCCCCGACGGCTTCCGCAACGACGTCCACGTGGTGGGCATGTGCTTGCAGGTCGATGGGAAGAATGAGCCCGACGTGCTGGCCGTTGCCGGCGCGGGTGCGGCCCTCTCGCTGTCGGACATTCCTTTCGAGGGCCCGGTGGCGGGTGTGCGCATCGGCTATGTCGACGGCGAGTTCGTGGTCAACCCCGATACTGCCCAGATGGCCGAGAGCAGCATGAGCCTGGTGGTGGCCGGCACCCGCGACAATCTCATGATGGTCGAGTGCGGCTGCGACGAGCTCTCTGAAGAGCTCATGCTGGACGCCTTCGAGGAAGCCCACAAGAACATCTGCGTGATCATCGAAATGATCGATGAGCTGGTGGAGCAGAAGGGAAAGCCTAAGGCTGAGTTCCCGCTCTTCAAGCCGGCCGAGGATTTCGAGAAGTTCGTGCGCGACCGTATCACCGACCGGGTGGCCAAGGCGATCCGCACCATCGAGAAACAAGAGCGCAACAAGGCCATGGCCGCGGTCAACAAGACCGCCTTCGTCGAAGAGGTCCTGAAGGATTCCAAGGCCTCGGCGGCCTGGAAAGAGCGCGTGCAGGCGGACACCTTTGGTCGCGACTTTGACTACGTCCTGAAGAAAATCCAGGAGGACGAGCTGGTCACCATGATCGTGAAGGAAGGGCGCCGCCCCGATGGTCGCAAGGCCGACGAGATCCGCCCTCTCAAGTCCCAGGTGGGTGTCCTGCCGCGCGTGCACGGCACGGGCCTCTTCACCCGTGGCCAGACCCAGGTACTGTCGCTGCTGACGCTCAGCACTCTGAGCGACGAGCAGTTATTTGACAACGTCATCGGGGAAGAATCTCGTCGCTACATCCATCACTACAACTTTCCCCCCTTCTCGGTAGGCGAGGCTCGCTTCATGCGCGGTCCCGGCCGGCGTGAGATCGGGCACGGCGCTCTGGCCGAGCGTGCTCTGGTGCCGGTCATCCCGGACGAGAGCGACTTCCCCTACACCATTCGCATCGTGAGCGAGGTGCTGGAGTCGAACGGCTCCACCTCCATGGCCTCGACCTGTGGCAGCACCCTGGCCTTGATGGACGCCGGCGTGCCCATCAAGTCGCCGGTCGGCGGCATCGCCATGGGCCTGGTGGCCAAGGGCGACGAATTCACCGTGCTGACCGACATCCAGGGCATGGAAGACGCGCTGGGGGAGATGGACTTCAAAGTGGCTGGTACCCGCGAAGGCATCACCGCCCTGCAGATGGACATCAAGCTCAAAGGAATTACGATGGAAATCCTGCGCCAGGCGCTGGAGCAGGCCAAGGCCGCCCGCTTCCAGATTCTGGACGTGATGGAGGCCTGCATCCCGGCTCCTCGCACCGAGCTCAATCCGCTGGCACCGCGCATCTTCACCATCACCATCGACCCTGACAAGATCAAGGAGATCATCGGCCCGGGTGGCCGCGTGATCAACAAAATCATTGCTGAGACCGGGGCTAAGATCGACATCGAGAACGATGGACGCATCTTCGTGGCCTCGGTGGACCGCATTGCGGGCGACCGGGCCGCCAAGATGATCGAAGATCTAACCCGAGAGGTGCAGGTTGGAGAGGTCTTCACCGGCAAGGTCATGCGCATCATGAGCTTCGGCGCCTTTGTCGAGCTTCTGCCCGGCAAGGAGGGATTGCTGCACATCTCCAAGCTGGCCGCCGGCCGGGTGGAGAAGGTGGAGGACGTGGTCTCGCTGGGCGACACCATCGAGATCGTTGTGGACGAGATCGACTCCATGGGTCGGATCAATCTGTCCCGTCCTGGCCTCAAGAAGGAGCCTCGCGAGGACCGTGAGGACCGTGGCCCACGCGATCATGGAGATCGTGGCGATCGTGACCGTGGTGGTGATCGCGCAGAGCGCGGTCGGGGACGCGGCCGCGAGGAGCGTGGCGACCGTCCGCCTCGGGAAGAACGCCCGCCCCGCGAGGAGCGGGCCCCGCGAGAGGAGCGTCCCCCCCGGGAAGACCGTGCCGCGCGCCCGCCGCGCGAGCCCCGCGAACCGCGCGAGGCCCGCGAGGAGCGTCCTCGTCGCGAGGAGCGCAGTCGGGAGGACCGCCCGTTCCGCGATGAGCGTCCCCCTCGCGAGGAGCGTTTCCGCGACGAGCGTCCGCCTCGCAGCTCTGAGCGTCCTCCTCGCCCCTCCCGGGAAGGCTACGACCGCCCCGCCCCCCCGCCTTCGCGGGAGCGGGAAGGCTACCAGCGTCCTCCACGGGATGACTTTGAGCCTCGTCGCTCACGGGAAGACTTCGACCGTGTTCCCCGCGGTCGTGGCGAGGCCCCTCCGCCGCGTCGAGGCGACAGCAGCCGCGAGGACTATCGCCCGCCGCGCGATGACTTCCGCTACGAGCGTCCTCCCCGAGACGACTATCGCGGCTCGCGCGAGGATGTGCGTCCTGTTCGCGAAGAGCGCCCCCCGCGCTCGCGCGAGGATTACGACCGTCCTCGGCCGGCTCCGGCTCCCGAGTGGGAAGGCGACCAGAACGGCGCCTCCGCCTCCGAGCCCGATCGCGCCCGCCGCGCCCCGCGGCGCCGCCGGCCGCGCGGCGACTAGTCGGCTTGCACCCGCTCCAGGCCCGCGTGCGTGATTTTTTCACGCACGTTCTGGCTGCGGGGGGCTACGAAGTGCGCTCAGCCCAGCTCGAGATGGCCACCGCCGTAGCCCGCGCCCTTGTCGACCAGGAAGTGCTGGTGGTGGAAGCCGGCACCGGAACCGGGAAGTCTCTCGGTTATCTGGTGCCGGCTTTCCTATTTCTGGAAGAGTCAGACGGGCCCATCGTGGTATCCACCCGCACCATCAACTTGCAGCAGCAACTGCTCGAGCACGATCTGCCTCGGCTGGCCGGTTTCCTCGAGCGCGACTACCAGGTGGTGCTGGCCAAGGGCTGGTCCAACTATGCCTGCTTGCGGCGTTTCGATCAGCTCGACGAGTTGGAGCCGAGTGAGCAGGTTGCCCTGGAGCAGATTCGCCCCCTGCTGGGAAAAACCGGAGAGCGTCAACAGCTCCGGCTACCAGACGAGCTGTGGAGCCACGTTGTAGCCGACCCTCTGGCCTGCAGCCGGCAGGCCTGCCCACACTTTCAGGACTGCTACTTCTTCAAGGCTCGCCGCGCCCTCGAGCAGGCCGACGTGATCGTCACCAACCACTCGCTTCTTCTGGCCGACCTCAACCTGCGCCTGGGCGGTGCCCAGGGAGTGCTGCCCGAGTACCGCTACCTGGTGCTCGATGAAGCCCACCACCTGGAGGAGGTGGCCACCGAGCACCTGGGCCAGGGCGTGAGCCGCCATGGACTCGAGCTCTTGCTGCAGCGGCTCTACCGGCCCCGCGCGCGCAGCGAGGAGACCGGCTTGCTGGCATCGATCCGGGCCCGAGTGGCACGCTCGGGGCTCGACCCGGAGCTGCAGCGAGAGTTGCTCAAGCAGATCGACTACCAGCTACTGGCCCGGGCAATCGACCTGCGCGAGCTTTCCGAGCGGCTGGGAAACGCAGCCGCCGCCCTGGCCGGGGCCAGCGAGGGGCGATACCGCCTCAAACGCAGCTTCCCCGGCTCGCTGACCGAGAGCGAGTTGCACCAGGCGGGGCTGGCTCTTGTCCGTGAGCTGCGCCACTGGTGCGACATGCTGCACCACGTTCAGGATACCATGCTGGTCAATGAAGCCTGGACACTGCAAGATCCGGGCTCGTCGGAGTTGGCCGGGGCCCTGTCAAGGCTGGATTCCATGGCCCAGGCACTGGAGTTCTGCCTGTTCCCCGACTCGGACCAGTGGATCTACTGGGCAGAGGCGGGAAAGCGCGACGCCGGAGTGGCGGCTGCCCCCCTCGATGTCAGCCGCATCCTCTCAGATGAGCTCTACCCCCGACTGCGCACCGTGGTCATGACATCAGCCACCCTGGCCATTGAACGCCGGACCGAGTTCTTTGAGAGGCGGGTGGGCCTCGACGCGGTCAGCGACCGGGTGGCCCGGATGCTGCTCGACAGCCCCTTCGAATACCCTCAGCAGGCCTTTCTGGGGCTGGCCTCCGATCTGGGCGAGGTCTCCAGCGAAGGTTTTGTGCACCGGGCCCTGCCGGGACTTCTCCGCCTGGCCGAGGCCCTGGAGGGACGGACCTTCCTGCTGGTGACTTCCTGGCAGCAACTGCACCAGTTCGCGCGCCAGCTCCGTCCTCGCCTGGCCGAAATGGGCATCGAGCTACTGGCCCAGGGGGATCTGCCCTCGGCCCAGCTGGTGCAACGTTTCCGCTCTCATGGTCGGGCCCTTCTGGTGGGCACCGACTCCTTCTGGGAGGGGGTGGATGTGCCCGGCGATGCCCTGCGTTGCGTGGTGCTGGCCCGGCTGCCTTTCCGAGTGCCCACCGATCCGGTCGTTGAAGCCCGCTCTCGCATGCTCGAAACCGAGGGATTCAGCGCTTTCGAGTTTCTCCAGCTACCGCTCGCCATCCTCAAGCTCCGTCAGGGCTTCGGACGCCTGATTCGGACTTCCAGTGACCGCGGTCTGGTCTACTTGCTCGATCCTCGGGTGCAGACCCGGCAATACGGGCCTCGCTTTCTGCAGTCTCTACCTCTCTGCACTCGCATTGCGGGCGCCTTTGAGGACCTGGTGGAGGAGGGACTGGAGTGGCTATCCACTTCCGCCCCCTGAAGCGGAGGAGGATCCCCTGGCTTTGAGACTAATTCATCCTGATGAATAACTGCAGACTCTGGATCCTGGCCCTCATCTCAGTCTGGCTGACTCTGCCGGCCTCGCCCTCCGCTGTGGATGCAGAAGAGCTGTTCGAACGCGCCAAGAATCTCAATCCGAGCTTACAAGACTATGCTGCCGACATGAGCCTGGCCCTGGACGCCAAGGTCTCCTTTGTGCCCTATAAGCCCCAGCTGAAGGGCACTTACTACTACAAGAAGCCTGACAAGAACAAGGTCGAGCTGGAGAAGGCCCCCGGCTTCCTGAAGCGCTATCCCAATATCTATGGCTTCAATCTTCCCCACCTGGAGAAGTACAATACCCGGGTCGTGGGCCGCGAGAAGCTGAACGGCGAGGATTGTTACCACGTCGAGCTGGTTCCCAAAGTCATCAAGAGCGACGTCCGTCGGCTCGATGTCTGGATTCATTGCTCGAGCTACGCCGTGCTGCGCCACCAGACCACCTATGCCAAAGAGGGCCTTTTGACGGTGGACACGGAGTTCCAGACGGTGGACAGCTACCTGGTGCTGAAAGGAATGCGGGCCGTAATCCACTTCCCCTCGGCGTCGCTGGAAGCCACGGCACGGGCCCAATACAGCAACTACCGATTTAACCAGAACCTGCCCGACAGCCTTTTCAGTATACAAGAAGGCTAGTTTCGGCTCTGGGCGAAAGCCGGCCGCATATGCACATGCAGGTCTTCTCCAAGATTCACCAATCCTGGCACCTCTACTTGCAATCGCTGGCTGGACTGCCAGACGAGTTCGTGGTGGCCGAGAAGACAATCGGGCTCTGGTCGGTCAAGGACATCATGGGCCACATCGCCTCCTGGGAAACCGAGTACATCCGCGCCACCGAGGAGTATCTGTCCGGACGCCGACCCCGCGTGTTCGACTATGACTGGGCCAAGGATGGGGACGCCATCAACGCCAGACTGTGGGCCGAGAAGCAACACTATACGCTGCAGCAGGCCTGGCGCGGCCTGGCCGAGACCCATCGCACCTTCCTGGCCGCCCTGGCCAACCCCGAAATCCTTGAGGAACCCGACATGGTAGCCCTGGCCCAGGAGATCTCCTGGAAACACTACGACCACCACGCCGCCAAGGTACGGGGCTATCGGCGCACGGCCTACCCGGACGAGGCGGGCTTCTGCTACTACGTGATGCGGGTCGACCGCTGGCCCGACCTCGACAATCCCGAGCACTGGCAGAATCTGGAAGGCTCGCAAGAGTTCATCCAGTGCGCGCTGGAGCCGGAAGCCGTGGAGATGATGGCCAATCGTCTCTTCGCCCACCTGCCCGATCCGGCTCTGGCGGTTCTGGTAATCGATCTCGCCAAATTCCAGCCCGAAGCCATCAAAGCCGGGGGCCGAACCACGCTGTCAGGCCACATCCACGGCTGGTTCGCCCTCAGCGCGGTCATCGACTGCCGGCGCATGGTGCGGGCCGAAAACGGACGCTGGGTATTTCCCTGGTTCTGACCTGGAGAGGTCAGAGCAGCCCTTCTTCGCGGGCTAGCAGCTCGAGACCCTGACGCAACTCGGTTCGGGGTCGGTAGCCCGTGGCTCCGAGCAGGGTCTGGGGGCTGCCCCAGACCCGGAAGAGCTCGCTCTCCCGATAAGGCAGGGCGCCCATCTCGACGGGTATCTCCCGCCCGATGACTGCGGAAAACAGCAACAAAACCTCGTGCAGAGAGGTTTCGCGGCCCGAGCAGACGTTGAATACCTGCCCACCCAGGTCCGGGCGGCGCCCCAGGCGCAGCAGGGCCTCGACCGTGTCCCCGATCCAGGTGAAATCTCGGGTCTGCTCTCCGGGCGTCATCTTCAGCTGCTGGCCGCTCTTGAGAGCTTGCACCAACTGCGGAATGAAGTTGAAGACTGGCTGACCGGGCCCGTACACCATGTAGAGCCGGGCTGAAATGGCCTTCAACCCGATGGCCTGATGCAAAGCCTGGCACCAGAGGGTCGCAGTGGCCTTGGAGGCAGCGTAGGGGGTCAGCGGACCGCAGGTCTGAGACTCCGAAAACGGGGGCGTCTGGCGCCCATACTCCTCGTAGGAGCCCGTATAAACCAAGACTTCGGTTCCGGCCGCGGCGGCCGCCCGCATCACGTTCAAAGTGCCGTTCACGTTGGCCTGGGTAAGCTTGTCGACGGCTGCCAGACTGCGCGAGCGATCAAGCGAAGCAGCCAGGTGAAAGACAACCTGAGGTCGGGCCCGGCGAACGGCCAACAGGACGGCTGGCCCATCGGTCACATCAGCGCGCTCGAGGGCGACCTGTCCAAGGGCATCCAGCCCCGGATAAGAGCGCTCGGGCCGGACCAGGCCGGTCACCCGGGCGCCCTGGTCTACCAGGGCTCGGCACAAATGCAGCCCCAGGAATCCCCCCGCGCCTGTAACCAGAACTGGCAGGTCGCGATACACATAGGCGCCTTCCCGGCCGGCCCACCTCTCCCCTGCAGGACGGGCCCGGGCGGAAGCGAACCTTCAAAAATGAAACAAATTCAGCCCATCCGGGTGCTGCGCGCCCTGCTGCTGAGCACGCTGATCATGGTGACTTTGATGGGCCTGCTGCTCACCTTTGTTCCGAACCTTCGCGAGGAATTGCTCGGCTACTCGCTGCGCCACCGCCTGAAAGCCGGTGAGGAAGGTGATGTAGCCCTCACCCTGGTGTTGACTCGGGGCCAGGAGATCCTTGGAGAAACCCGCCCTTCCGACGAGCTTCGCGGCGAGCAGTTGCAGATCAACATCCGACTCTACGAGAATGTCGAGTCCACCGGGCGGGAAGAGTCGATTCGCTACGAGGTGCGCGAGATGCGCTCCGAGCAACTGAGCGCTGGAATCCGCGGGGTTCTGGGCAAGGAGCGTTTCACACTCCGCATTCCCGGCCGCGGAGGCCTGGTATCAGTCGTCCGCAGCGGGGCCAGCAAGCAAGACGTCTTGAGCGACAGCAATCTCGGCCAGTTTTCCTTGCTCATCTGGCCCTCTCTGCCCGAGAAGCGGATCACAGTCAAGGATGCCCGCTGGAGCGACAAGATCGTGCTGCAGCGCAAAATCCTGACCGAGGAATTGCGACTCGTGCACAAGCTCGACTTCAAGCTGGTTCGGATGGAGGAGCGCAATGGCAAAGATTACGCTCTGATCGAGTTCAGCGGCTATATCGACCCCGAGTCGGTCACCGGTGAGATGAAGCCGGCCGGACAGGGGAAGGTTGTGGGACGCAGCATGATCGACATGACCACCGGGCGCGCCGTTGTTGGGGCTTACGATCTGCGCCAGGACTACCTGCTGGAACTGAAGGGGGCTCGCTACCGATGGTTCGAGCATCAGGACCTGAAGTTCTATCGAGGTAAGACCCCGGATGAGTTGGAGGCAGAATTACTCACCTCCCCCTCGGCAAGTCCATGAGACTCGCCCCTCGACCCGAGCCTCACTGTGACGACCTCACCAGAGAGAAGGCTTCACCCCGAGCGGTTCGATGAGTCTTCATCGGCGCCTGGTGGCCTTAAAAAGGAAAGAGCCCTGACGGGCTCTTACTTTCCGTTCGCCTCTCGGCCCTCTTTGCGCTTCTGCCGCTGGCGATAGTAGATCGCATACCGGATGATAGCCGTGCGGTTGTCTTCGGGAATGTCCTCGTATTCGACTTCGGTGATGTGCTTGCGGCTATTGTCGCGGGCCACTTGACTGGCCACCGCCCGTCCCTTGGCCGTGATATCGGGCGCGTTAGGAATCTCGAGCTCCATATGGAGCTGGGTGTTGGGGGGGATGGGAAGATTGGTCTGCAGGAACAAGCCGTTGGTCGTGATGGCATGAGTCTGGGCCACTTGAGTGTGAGCCGTCCGCATGGCCCGATACTCGACCGGAATAGGCACTTCAATGCGGAAGTTATCATCGCGGGGCGGCACCTCGACCTCGGCCACCTCCCGCGGAGGTTGCACGTCAAAGTCGCGGTCGCGAGAATCGAGCACCGAAGCGCTGTATGAGAAAAGCCGGTCATCCATCAGCGCCGAAATGGTCACCTGTTGACCTGGAACCAACCTCACCGGCCTCCTGTCGGATCCCGGCGAGGAGACGCATACACGCTTCTTCTGCACGTCGAGGACGTTCACGAAATGACTCTCGAACTCCCCATCGGCATTCTCGAACTCTACTTCCACCTCTTGTTTGGGGAGAAGCTTCAGGGTGGGCTTCTTTTTCCCAAACCCGAACATCGCGCGTTCCTCCTCTACCTGTCCTCAGCCAGGACGAAAAAGCCCTGTTCTACAGAGCGGAACACGCTTCGCCTCCCAAAAAGATTATCCTTTCCCTCGACCCACAGGAGGAGATTTTTTCGAGTTTCCCTCAAAAGGAGGAGTTCGACTCCAAGTCACAGAACTCACAGGCTCGTTTTTCGAGGTCGCGTTCAAGCGGCCTCTGGTAAGGAGCGCCCCGATGCCTACCTATAAAGAAGCTTATCTGGAAACAAATTTTGACGACTTCGTCTTCTTCGACCCGCAGTGCGACGACCGGCGGATCCGCGAGATTCACATGCGTACCAAGCGCTGTCTCAACTGCCCGGGCCTGAACGCCTGCAGCATGTATCCCGAGTACTGGCTCCTGGGCCAGGTGGAGCGCACGCTGGCCAACGAAAAAATGCCTGAAGACGAGGCCTAGATTCCTCACCCTGACATCCAGGGTAGCCTGAGCGACCGCCTCTCCGGACGCCACCTGGCACTGGCCATCTCCGGCTCCATCGCCGCCATCACGACTCCCGAATTGGCGCGCCTCTTGATTCGCCATGGGGCCGATGTTCGGGTTGTGCTGAGCACAGCGGCCTCCGAGCTGGTTTCGGCCCAGGCACTCGAGTGGGCGACAGGCAACCCGGTTCTCACCCGGTTCAGCGGCCGAGCCGAGCATATCGAGCTTTGTGGCCTGGGGGGCTTGTGCAGCTTGTTGCTGGTGGCCCCAGCCACCGCCAACACGGTAGGGAAGATCGCCCTGGGCCTGGATGACACGCCCGTCACCACACTGGCCACCACCGCACTGGGAGCAGGTCTCCCGGTGCTGGTGGCGCCCGGAATGCACGAGCCCATGCTGGGCAACCCGTTTGTTCAGGAGAATCTGAGCCGAATGGAGCGTGTCGGGGTGAGACTGATTCATCCGCAAGTCAACGAAGGCAAGGCCAAGATGGCTTCGGCCGAGGTCATCCTCCAGGCAGTTCTTCAGGCCCTGACCCCTCCCTCATTGAAGGGACGCCGCGTTCTCGTCACCGCCGGTCCCACCCGCGAAGCCATTGATGCTGTGCGAGTGCTGACCAATCCCTCCAGTGGACGAATGGGGGCGGAGTTGGCACGTGAAGCCCACTTGCGCGGGGCCGAGGTCACCCTGATTTACGGCCCCGCCAGCCACCCTCCCCCGAGCGAGGTGACGGTATTGCCCGTCACCAGTAGCGCGGAAATGGCCGAGGTGGTCCGGCAGCAACTACAAAACCATCGTTACCACGCATTTCTGGGAGTCGCCGCGGTGGCCGACTACACACCGGCCACGTCCTTCTCCGGAAAGCGGCCCACCTCGGAGGGAGCCCTCACCCTCGAATTGGTGCCCACCCCCAAGATTCTCGACCAGGTGCGCGACTGGCAGAGCGACCTGCTGGTAGTTGGCTTCAAGGCCGAAGCCGAGCCCGAGCGACTGCTCCCAGCCGCCCGCGAACGACTGAGAAAGGCCCGGGCCGACCTGATGGTGGCCAACCTGGTGGGCCACGGGGGGGTGGGGTTTGAAACGACTGACAACGAGGCCTGGCTGGTGGAGACCACCGACGAGCGACACCTACCCCGACAGAGCAAAACTCGTCTGGCTGCAGCCATCTGGGACCGTCTGGAGGAGCTCACCTGGCCATCGAGCGCGAGCTGAAGTACCGTCTGGACGAGACGGGCTATCAGCAACTTAAGACTGCGCTGGGAATCAGCCAGGGCCGGGCGTTGCAGGTCAATCTCTATCTGGACACCCCCGAGGGAGGGCTCTCAGCCGCCCACGGCGCTCTGCGTCTTCGCCAGGAAGGCGAGACGCGCACGCTCACCTACAAGCGCGGCCTCTCACAAACCGGGAGCTTCTTCGAGATTCTCGAGCTGGAAGCCGAAGTGGACCAACCGCTCTGGCAGACACTGGCCTCGGGCCAACTGCCCGACTTCCCCCTGGAGCCACTCGAGCGCTTGCGTCAGGACTTCCCCGGAGTGAAGCGACTGGTGGCCCTGGGACAGGTCCAGAACCTGCGGATCTGCTATCCGCTCCCCACTGGCGACACGGCCGAGCTCGACCGCACCGAGTTCCCTGGAGGCGGCCTGGACTATGAGCTGGAGGTGGAGACCGAGCGTCCCGAGGAGGTCGAGCGCCACCTGGTCAGCCTGGGAGTGCCCCTCGAGCCCCAGAGCAAAACCAAGTTCCGCCGCTTTCTGGAGTCGATCGGAAGGGCCTGATAAGGAGGTTAAAGTGGAGCGCTGAAGGTTTGCAGTGACTGGCGCCGACAATTAGCGAGAGACCAGGCTCTTGCCCGCCGCCACCAGCTTCTCGGCCAGCGACAGACGAGCCCGACGACGCAGCACCTCGGCCCCCAGCGCGTCCACCTTCTCGAGCAAGCCCCGATAAATGTTGGTCATGGCCTGCAAGGCCGGCCGCGAGGACCGGTCCACTCGCTCCACCAGGGGGGCGGAGCGTTCGTAGTAACCCCGAGCCCGGGCCGCCTCGAAGCGCACCAGTTCGGCGAAACCTGGTTCGGGCCGGGCGGCCAGCAGAGCCTCAGGAGTCACCTGAAAGCGGGCCAGGTCCTCCAAAGGCAGATAGATGCGGCCGCGTCCTGCGTCCTCGGACACATCCCGCAGAATGTTGGTGAGCTGGAAAGCGATGCCCCGCTCTTCGGCCATTCTTAAAGCCTCGGGGCTGCCGTCGAAACCAAAGACGTGCACACACACCAGCCCCACCGTGGAAGCCACCCGGTAGCAGTAACCGTAAAGGTCCTCGAAACGAGCGTAGCGGGTTACCGTGAGGTCCATCTCGGCCCCCTCGATCAACTCCTCGAAATAGACCTGGGGAACGCCATAGCGAGCCACCGCGTCACGGAAGGCCGGCAGAATGGGGCTCGACTCCACATCCTGACTCACCAGGGCCTGGCGCCATTGAGAAAGCATGCGAGCCGGGTCGCCCTTTTGATCGTCGTCGGAGAGATCGTCACAGTAGCGAAAGAAGGCGTAGATGGCGCACAGCGCGTCACGCCGCTCGGCGGGCAGGAGACGAATGCCGTAATAGAAGTTCTTGGCCTGCTCGCGGGTGACTTTCTTGCAGTGACGATAGGAATCTTTCAGGGAAACGGCCATCGGTCCGGCCAGTTTCCGGGCCCGGACCGAGGGTTCCTTCAATGCCGCCTCAAAGCAAAGAGCGCGGAGGAAGAAACTCCGCGCTCCAGATGCCCTCCGGGAATGGGATCAGGCGATCATGCGGTTGTCGACCACTTTAGCTGACTCGATGTCCACCCGAATCTCCTGGATCTCTCCATTGCCGTAGGTGAACAGGATGGCCACGCGTCGGTTGCGGTCGATGATTAACCGCTGTCCGATGCCCCGGGTCTGCCCGTCGGCTCCCGGTTGCTCACCCAGCACGTAGGCCCGCAGCCCGGTCTCGTCCATCTCGATGTCCGGAGCGAGCAGCCAGCCGTGCCGCAAGATGTGCTTTGGTTGCTTCATATACTTGCGAAAGCGCGGGCTGTGCACCTCCGTTAGAGCCTCGAACAACCCGGCCTGCTTCAGGCGGTTGCTGAGCTCCGAGCTCACTTTTGATGATGCTTCTTTCTCTTGAAGCTTGTTCACAGCCGTCGACCTCCATCGGTGCCTCGCACCGGTTTCTATTTGGAATATGCGCTGTGCGGCTTAAAAATGCATGAAACATGGTTAAGGTTGGAAAATATTTTCTTGGGCCGCTCAGATCGGCTCTGTTGCAAGCATAGCTGCAGGACATGAGGAACCGACGAAGAAACCTGGCCAGGTTCTCGAGTAGTGAACTTCCTTCAAGCAGACCACAACAGGACGGTAGCGATGAAAAAGAATGGTAAAAGCACTCACAGCACCATGATCGATCGGGTTCGGGAAGCTTCAGAAGCGGCCACCAAGTGGCTGCTGGCCGAGCAGAAGCCTGACGGGCACTGGGTAGCCGAGCTCGAGGGCGACACGCTGACCGCCTGTGAGTATGTCATGCTGCTAACCTTCCTGGGTTATCCGGGCACCCACCCCAAGATTCAGGCCCTGGCGCGCTACCTGGTCAAGAAGCGCAATGCGGAGGGGGGCTGGCCGATCTTCGAAGGCGGCCCCTCCGAGATCAACAACTGCGTCAAAGGTCTTCTGAGCCTGAAGATCGCCGGCCACAACGAGACCGACCCCGAGATGCAGAAGACGCGCCAGCTGATCCTCAAGCTGGGCGGCCTGGACAAGTGCAATTCGTTCACCAAGATGTACCTGGCCATGCTGGGCCAGTTCCCCTGGGAGGCGTGCCCCTGTGTGCCAGCCGAGCTGATCCTCTTCCCGGACTGGTTCTATCTCAACATCTACGCCATGTCGAGCTGGTCGCGCACGATCGTGGTGCCGCTCTCCATCATCTTTGCCCACAAACCCGTGGTGCGCCTTAGCGAAGCTGTCTCGGTGGCCGACCTGTGCGTCCACGGCAAGCCTCAGCAACTGCCCTGGAGCGAGAAGCTCTTCACCTGGAAGAACTTCTGGCTGGTGGTCAACAAGCTGCTCTGGGCCCACGAGAAGCTCCCCTTCAAACCGTTCCGCCAGAAAGCCCTCAAGATGTCGCTGGACTGGACCCTGGCTCGCACCCACAACTCCGATGGCCTGGGCGCCATCTTCCCCCCCATCGTCAACACGGTGGTGGCGCTGCGTTGCATGGGCCATGGGATGGACGACCCCCATGTGCGCGAGGCCATGCGTCAGCTCGAGTTGCTCGAGATCTGGGAGGGCGACGTGTTGCGCATGCAACCCTGCAAGTCGCCGGTGTGGGATACCATCATCTCCAGCATCGCGCTGCTGGAGGCCGGTCTGGATCCGGCCCACCCCCAGCTCATCAAGGCCGCGGACTGGGTGCTCGACCGCGAGGTGCGTACTGTGGGCGATTGGGCCCACGTCAACAAGCAGGGCAAGCCAGGGGGATTCTATTTCGAGTATGCCAACGAGCCCTACCCCGACAACGACGACACCTGCTACGCCCTGCTGGCCTTCTCCAGGCTGCAGCATCCCGAGCCTGCCCGTCTGCGGGGAGCCATCAAGCGGGCCCTGGACTGGCTCTGGAGCATGCAAAACGACGACGGTTCCTGGGGTGCCTTCGACAAGAATAACAACAAGGCGTGCCTGGAAGCCATGCCCTTTGCCGACCACAACGCCATGATCGACCCCGGCACGGCGGACATCACGGCCCGCATCCTCGAGATGCTGAGCGCCTACGGCTATGATCAGGCCGATCCCAAGGTGCGCAAGGCGCTCGACTTCATCTATAAAGACCAGGCCCCTGACGGCTCCTGGTTCGGACGCTGGGGCACCAACTTCCTCTACGGTACCTGGCAGGTGCTCAAGGGCCTGCGCTGCATCGGCATCGATCCCCGCTCGGAAGTGATGCAGCGGGGGGCCCGCTGGCTCAAGTCGGTCCAGAACGAGGATGGGGGCTGGGGCGAGACCTGCGATTCCTATGAGGACGAGGGTCTCAAGGGCAAGGGCCCTTCCACAGCCTCGCAGACTGCCTGGGCCCTGATGGGTCTGATCGCCGCCGGGGAAGAGCACGGAGGTGAGGTGGAGCGCGGCCTGCGCTACCTGCTCGAAAGCCAGAACGCGCAGGGCACCTGGGATGAGGAGTGGTTCACCGGCACCGGCTTCCCCAAGGTCTACTACCTGCGATATCACTACTACCGACACTACTTCCCCCTCTTCGCCCTGGGTATGTATCGACGCTCGATGCGCTCGGAGACGAGCGAGGTCGTCTCGTTGGGGGCGCGGCGCAAGAAATGAGGGTACTGGTCACAGGCGGTGCCGGATTCGTCGGCAGCCACATCGTTCGCCAGTTGCTGGCCCGGGGAGACGAGGTTCGGGTGCTGGTCCGCCAGCGCTCGCCGCTACGCAACTTGATGGCCCTGGACGTAGAGTGCTGTTATGCCGATCTCATGGACCTTCGCCCTTTGCGAGACAGCGTGCGCGGCTGCGAGGAAGTCTACCACTGTGCGGCCGACTATCGCCTGTGGGCGCTTGACCCATCCGAGCTCTACGCCCACAATGTGCAGGGCACCGAGAACATGCTGCGAGCCTGCCGCGAGGCCGGGGTTGGAACGGTGGTCTACACCTCGTCGGTCGCCGCCGTGGGCATCCCCAAGGACGGCACACCGGGCGACGAGGACACGCCCGTAAAACTCCAGGACATGGTGGGCGACTACAAGCGCTCCAAATTCCTGGCCCAGGAGGTGGCCTTCCGCTATGCCCGCGAAGGGATGCGCGTGGTGCTGGTCAGCCCCTCCACGCCGGTGGGGCCGGGAGACCTCAAGCCCACGGCCACGGGAGCCATGATCAACGACTTCCTCAACCGCAACATGCCCGCCTACGTGGACACTGGCCTCAACCTGGTGGCCGTGGAGGACGTGGCCCGCGGCCACCTGCTGGCGGCAGAGAAGGGTCAGGCAGGGCGCAACTACATTCTGGGCAACGAGAACCTTACCCTCAAGCAGATCCTCGACCTGCTCGGAGAGCTGACCGGCCTGCCTTCGCCCAGTTTCCGCATGCCTCACGCGGTGGCTCTGGGAATAGGAGCAATGGACAGCTTCGTGTCCGGCACACTCCTGCACCGCCATCCTCGCGTGCCTTACGAGGCGGTCAAGATGTCCCTCAAGAAGATGTGGTTCTCGAGCGCCAGAGCGGTGCGCGAGTTGCAGTTCGACCAGACGCCCGTGCGCGAGGCAATGTTGCGGGCCTGCCAGTGGTTCGTTGAGAACGGCTACGCTCCGGTGCCTCCGGCCTGGAGGAAAGCAGCATGAGCACGGCCCCCGTGGGCCTGATCGTTGCCCTGCCCGAAGAGAGCCAGGCCCTGCGCTCGGTGATGCGCCGCGTCAAGCCCTGGAGCTTCCCCGACTACCCCGCCTGGCGGGGCGTGCTGGGTGGCCGCGAAGTGGTGCTGACCCAGTCCGGCATGGGGCATGGCCACGCCGCCGCCTGCGCCCGCCAGCTCTTGCGCCTGGAGCGCCCGGCCCTGCTGGTCGCGGCCGGATTTGCCGGCGGTCTGACGGACGATTTCGCCCCCGGCGACGCCATCGTGGCCAGCGAGGTCATCTTGCTGGAGGGCGCCGCCCACCGGCGCTGGCCCAGCCGCCTCAAGCTCGAGCACGCCTCTCACCGACGCGCGGTGCTGGCCAGCCCAGATCGAATCATGCGCTTTGCCAGCGAGAAGCAGGAGCTGGCGCGCCTGACAGGGGCCCAGGCCTGCGACATGGAGAGCGGCACAGTGGTGCGCGAGGCTGAGGAGGCGGGGGTTCCCTGGTTGGTGGTGCGCAGCTTGACCGACGGCGTCGCCGAAGACCTGCCCATGGACTTTCAGCCCTTCACCAATGCGCGGGGGGTGCCCCACAAGCCGCGCATCGTGCTGCACGCCCTGGTGCGGCCCCGCACCCTGTGGGGCTTGATGCGACTGGGCCGCCGTACAGCCCACGCGGCCCACACGCTGTCGCGCTCGGTGGAGCAGATTTTGAGTCGGGTGGATCAGCAGCTTGCTCCTTGACCTGCTGACCGGCCTGTGCATCCTGTGCCTGGCCTTCTCATGCCTCTATCAGCTTTACACCTGCCACGTGGTGCGCAAGTTCGTGCTGGAGGAAGTCCCTCGCGCCGACCTCAGCCTGACCGACTATCGCCCCGCCTCGCAGCTCAAACCAGTGCACGGCCAATCGCCCCGTCTGGAGAGCTGCCTGCTGACCGCCCTCGACCAGGATTACCCCTCGGACTGGGACGTGGTCTTCTCGGCCGGGCTGGAGGACGACCCGGCGCTGGATCTGGCCCGGCGCCTTCCTGCCCCGGTGCCGGTGCAGGTGGTGGGCGGAGGGGTGAGCGACTTCACCAACCCCAAGGTGCGCAGCATGATGGCCGGCGAGCCGTCCCTCAGGAACGAATGGGTGGTCTGCTGGGATGCCGACATGCGCGCGCCCAAAGATTTTCTGCGGCGAGTGTTCAGCCCGTTCCGCGACCCTCAGGTGGGGGCCTCCACCTGCCTCTACGGGGTCAAGCAGGTGGACAATTTTGGCCAGGCCCTGGAGGGGCTCTCGGTGACCGACTTCGGCTCTTCGGTGCTGGTGGCCCGCAAGCTCGAGGGGATGAGCTTCATGCTTGGGGCGGTGCTGGCCTTCCGGCGCGAGGTCTTGCAGCAGGTGGGCGGCTTCGGGGTGGTGCGCCACCACCTGGCCGACGACTACCAGCTGGGTAACCGCACTTTCAAAGCAGGCTGGAAGGTGGCCCTGGCCCCCTGCATCGTGGAGGACGTGCTGGGCGAGCGCAGCTTCTCGGAGTACTGGGAGCACCAATTGCGCTGGATGCGCACCTACCGGGTCTGCCGTCCCAACGGGCACGCCGCCTTTATCATAACCCAGGGGCTGGTGTGGTGCCTGCTCTGGCTGCTGCTCAGCGGGGGAAGCCCGGCCGCCCTGCAGGGATTGGGAGGCTGGCTGCTGGTGCGCTGGCTGACGACACGCTACAACTGGCAACTGCTGGGCAGCCCGGCGGCGGCCCGCTGGGCCCTGATCACCCCCTTCAAGGACCTGTGCTATTTCGCCCTCTGGGCCGCCTCCTGGCTGGGCCACACGGTGCGCTGGGGAGGTAAGACCTTCGTGCTGGGAACCGGTGGCACCATGCGGCGCAAGGAAGAGCTGACTCGCACCTGAAGGCGCCGCGCCGGGTTTCATCGAACTAACCGGGACGAAGCTCTGGAGGTAGCCGACTTGTTCTGTGTCAACTGCGGAAAGACCATTCCCAGCGATGCCCAGTTCTGCATCAACTGCGGCAGCAGCGTTCCCGATGCGGTGCGTCAGACCGCCAGCGTGGGAGCAGGCGGCTCCTGGTCGAGCGAGCCCCTGGCCAGCACGCCGGGCTACGAGGCCCAGGGCCAAATGCAGACTCCCTCAATCCCTGCCTACGATGCCGGCGGGCCCGTGGGAATGGGCCTCAGCGCTGCTCCGGTGGGCGCCTACTCAGGACCGCCCCTGCCCTCGGGCAACGACCCGGCCATGCTCGACCGCCTGCCCAGTTGGAACTGGGCCGCCTTTCTGTGGGGCTGGATCTGGTGCATTCCGCACCGCATGTATCTCTGGATTCTCATCGACCTGGTGGGCAGCATGTTCATCCCCCTCGTGCCCCGCATTGTGCTGGGCCTGGTGGCTAACAAGGAAGCCTGGAAACAACGCCCGGTCTCGAGCCTGGCCGAGTACAACGAGATCCAGAGCAAGTGGGTCAAAGGCTGGCTCATCCTGTTCTTTGGCACGATCTTGCTGTGCGGAGGCCTGATCGCGCTGGCCGTGGTCATGGATCCGTCCAGTCGCTGACCCGATAGCGATAGACCTTCGCGCGCCCCCAGCTGAACAGGTGTTGGCTCTCCCCCGCCAGCTCCAGCCGGGGGCGCCGCCATTCATGGGTAACCGAAAGCACCTGGCAGCCAGGCGAAAGCGTGTCCAGCCGCTCCCCGAGCCGCTCTCGCGTCTCGGGTGACCAGGTGGTGCCGGCCAGATAGACCACCGTGGCCTGGCTCAACTCCGTCCGCAGGAAGTCCTCGTCGCGGAAACTGGCGTTCTCGATCTTGACCCAGCGCGCCAGACGCCGCGAGACGTAGTTATAGCCCCCCAGCAACTCGATCCCGACCGCCCGGCAGCCGGTCGCCAGGGCAGCCAGAAACACCATCTTGCCCCTCCCGGCCCCCAGGTCGTAGAGCACGTCCCCGGGGCCCACCTCGGCCAGCTTGAGCAACTCGAGTCCGGTTGCCCAGGGCGTCTCGCCGAAGCGGAAGTCGTCGCGCGAGCGAGCCAGGCCCCGGGTCTGCAGCCAGATGTCCAGCGGCGCGAAGCGAGCCAGATAATGGCCCCAGTAGAGGGCCTCGACCTTCCACAACTTGCCGACATGAAAAAGGGGCCGCCATTCGCGCGGCCCCAGAAAGAAGACTTCCAGAGACTCGTTCAAATCAGCCGCTGACGTGCCAGGCGGCCAGACGCAGCATGCCCGAGACGCTCTTGGAAGCCTCATCCACGGCGCTCTGCTCGAAGCCCGAGTGCATCTTACAGTTGGCACAGCGCGGGTCCTTGCGGGTCACCCAGTAGTTCCAATCCACGTCGTTCCAGAACTCGTTGAAGTCGGCGTAGTACTTGTCGCCGATCAGGTAGCACGGGCCTTTCCAGCCCTTGGGCGTGAAGTTCACGGTCGAATAGGGCGAGCAGAGCAGCTCCTTGAGGCCGGCCGCGAAATCGAGGAAAGCCGGCGTTGCGGTCAGCTTGTAGCGGCGCGACAGCTCGCGCACCCGCTTGAACTTCTCGTGGATCTGCTCACGGGTCAGGAACACGTCCCGCTTGACCGTCTCGTAGTGATAGCCCGGCGAGATCAGGATGCCGTCCACGTTGAAGCTGGTCAAAAGGTCGCAAAGCTGCTCGACCTCGTCCATGTCGGTCTCCTTGTAGACCGTGGTGTTGGTCAGAGTGAGATAACCGCGTCGCTTGCTCTCTTTGATCATCTCGATGGCTTTATCGAACACGCCCTGGCGAGCGCACACCATGTCGTGGGTATCGCGCATGCCGTCGAGGTGGACGTTGACGAAGAGCTGCTTGGAAGGCGGGATGATGCCGAACAATTTGGTATCGAGCAAGAGGGCGTTGGTGCACAAGATGATGTACTTGCCACGGCGCATCAGCTCATTGAGCAACTCGGGCAGCTCGGGGTAGAGCATCGGCTCCCCGCCGCAAACGGCCACGGTAGGCACTTCAGAATCTTCCACCGCCTTCAAGCAGGTTTCCACCGAGACACGGTCCTTCAGCTTGCCCGTGTGGCGCTCGGTGGAGCAACCGATGCAAGCCAGGTTGCAGGTATAGAGCGGCTCGAGCATGCAAACGGTCGGGAAGCGCTTCCTTCCTTTGGCGCGCTGCTGCACCATATGCTTGGCCTGGGTCAGGGCGAAATCGAGAGGAAATCTCACGAGCCTCTCCTCCTCTGGTTCGGGTTGTGCTTGCGAGCCGGAGCGACTCGCGCGAAAAACATTCTACAAAAACCGGGTCCAGGTTCGCGTAAACTGGACAATTTCCTTCCGGCAGTTGTAACCCAGAGTTGAAACCAGGTCAACTCTTGATCCGGGCGAGCGCGAGTGCTATGATAGCCAGGCTGCCCAGATGGCGGAATTGGCAGACGCGCAGGTCTCAAACACCTGTTCCCGCGAGGGAGTGCCGGTTCGACCCCGGCTCTGGGCACCACAGGACGGGAGACGAAGGTCTCCCGTTCCCTTTTGAGGGCTCGTATGGCTCGACTCTACGTCATCGACATCATGTATCACATCTTCCGGGCCTTCCATGCCCTGCCCCCCCACCTGGGGACGAGGGACGGCCGCCCTACCAACGCCGTGCACGGCTGCCTTGGCATCCTGCGGGTGTTATGGAAGACTTTCCAGCCCGAGTACGCCGTGGCCGTCTTCGAGTCGCGCACCCGGGTGTTCCGGGCCGAGCTGGCCGAGGATTACAAGGCCAACCGCCCCGAGACTCCCCAGGCGCTCAAGGTGCAGGTCCCGCTGGTCATCGAGGGGCTGAAGCGTCTGGGCATCTCCATGCTGTCGATGGACGGTTTCGAGGCCGACGACGTGATCTGCACCCTGGCCCGCCAGGCCGGCGCGGCCGGGCACAGCGTCACGCTGGTGACCTCCGACAAAGACCTGGCCCAGGTGCTGCAGTTCCCCGGTGAAATGGAGCTCTTGCGGCTCTCAGGCACGGGCAAGACGGCCAAAGTCGAGCGGGTGGGCCGCGAGCAGGTGGAGTCGATCTTCGGCGTGCCGCCCGAGCTCATTCCCGACTACCTGGCCCTGCAGGGAGATGCCGTGGACAACCTGCAGGGCGTCAGCGGCATCGGCCCTAAAACTGCCATCTCCTTGCTCAGGAAGGCCGGCTCGCTGAAGGCCCTGCTGGAGAGCCCGGCCCAGGCTGGTAAGTTCGCCAGCGCGCTGACAGAGCAAAAAGAGCGCTTGCTGCGCGATCTCGAGCTGGCCACCCTGAGGACCGACGTTCCCCTCGAGCCCTTTGATTTGTCCCACTTTGCCCTGCAGCCCCTCAGCGGGGCGGCTGAGTACTTCGAGGACCTGGAGATGAAGAATGCCCTGCAGCAGCTCGACGGGCTGCTCTTCCCCGATCCCACCGTTCGCGAGTTCTGGGCTCCGGACTGAACTCCGCCGCGCGCCTTAGACTGCCGTACCCACCGGCACCCCGGCCAGCTCCTCGAGCAGGAACATCGAGGTGCGGATGCCCCGGTGGAAGTTGCCCAGGTCCATGTGCTCGTCCGGGGCGTGCAGATTCTCGTCATTGAGCCCGAAGCCAACCAGAATGCCGGGCACGCCCAGGATCTGCTCGAAGTCCACCACAATCGGAATCGAGCCACCCTCGCGCACGAACACCGGGGGGCGCCCGAATTCACGCTCGACCGCCCGAGCCGCGGCTTTCAGGGCCGGATGGTTGCGGGGGGCGATCCAGCCCTTGCCACCGTGCAGCGCCCGCACATTGGCCCGGACAGTCGGCGGCACCAGCGACTCAATGTAGGCTTTGACCAGGGCGGCGATCTCCTCGGGCTCCTGATCGGGCACCAGCCGGCAGGAGAGCTTGACCATAGCCTTATTGGGCAGCACCGTCTTGGCTCCCTCGCCGGTGAAGCCGCACAGCATGCCGTTGACCTCCAGGGTGGGGCGGGCCCAGCGGCGCTCGAGCACCGTGTAGCCCTCCTCGCCATCCAGGGCGGGCACGTTCAGGCCGGCCCGGAACTCCTCTTCATCGAAAGGCAGGGCGGCATACTCGGCACGCTCCTCCGGCTCGAGCTCGCGCACCCTGTCATAGAAGCCGGGTATCTGGATGCGCCCATTGGCATCCTTGAGCTGAGCCACAAGGCGACAGAGCTCGAAGCCCGGGTTGGGCACGGCTCCCCCGAACACGCCCGAGTGCAGGTCCGAATCGGCGCCGACGAGGTCGATCTGAAAGTAGGCCAGGCCGCGCAGCCCGTAGAGAATGGACGGGATGCCGGGGGCAAACATGGCGCTATCCGAAATCACCACCATATCGGCTTTCAGCAGCTCTTGGTGCTGACGAAGAAAGGGGGCCAGGTTGCGTGAGCCGATCTCCTCCTCGCCCTCGATCACGAACTTCACGTTGACCGGCAGCTCGCCCCGGGTGGCCAGCATCGCCTGCACGGCCTTGACGTGCACCAGAAACTGGCCCTTGTCGTCGGTGGCCCCCCGGGCAAACACCTTACCGCCGCGCACGGTGGGCTTGAAGGGAGGGGAGGTCCACAGCTCGATCGGGTCTTCCGGCTGCACATCGTAATGTCCATAGACCAGGACGGTGGGTTTGCCGGGCGCGTTGAGGCGCTCGGCAAACACCACCGGGTGGCCCGGTGTGTCCATCACTTCTACCTTCGTCAGCCCGGCCTCGCGTAGTTGGCGGGCAACCTCCTGGGCGCAGCGGCGCACTTCGGGGGCACGGGCCGAATCGGTGGAGACGCTGGGGATGCTCAACAACTCGAAAAGGTCGGCTTCAAAGCTGGAGCGCTTCTCTTGGAGATACTCCTGAACAGACGCGGGCATGGGCGGGGCTCCTCTTTTGTAGGACTGGGAGGACGCAGGTTCGCTCAAAGTCAGGGGGTTTCCCGCCGCCGCCGGGCGAAATCAGGGCGACGTGAGCCAGAAACCTTCCCGGCTGACCGGCCTGCTGCTCCAATCGGGGCCTGACCCACTGCGCAACACGGTGCTGGGCATCTTTCTCTTGATCCTGCTGGCCTGCCTCATCATGATCGCCACCTCCCTGGTCGGGCTGGGCCGCATGCAGCGCATCTCCAATGAGACCCAGGACGGTGTGCAGGCTCTGTTGGCCCTGGAAAAACTGCGACGGGGGGAACGGCAGGTCCAACTGGCCGACCTGGAGGGGCGGGAGGCTCTGGAAAGAGCCGTGATGCAGACCGACCGGGAGGCGCTTTCGCTGGCCCTCGATCGCTACGAGCAATCGGCCCTGCGCTCGCTCCTAGAGGCGGAAGAGAAAAGAGACCAGCAGCTCCGCATCCAGCTCATTGCTGGTGGTGTCTTGATTTTCGGCACCCTTGTGGGCCTGGTTGGTCTACTCTACTGGCTTTTTGGCGTACTGCTTAAGCCTATCGAAGACCTGGCAGGATTGGCCCGCCGGGTTCGCGAGGGAGAGCTTTCCTGGCGAGCCGCGCCCTTCACTCAGCCCGAGCTGAACGAGCTGGGACAGGCCCTCAACGACATGCTGGATACCATGGAGCTACGCGTGCAAGAGCTTGACCGCCAGCGAAACGACTGGGAAGCTCTCGTGGGCTCGATTCCGGACGCCTGGCTGAGCCTGGATGCCGAAAACCGGGTCACCCTGGCCAACCCGGCGGCCCAGGAGCTGGCCGGCGAGGACTGGACAGGACGCCGGTTGGAGGAGCTGCCCCTGGACCAACAGGCGGAACAACGCTGGCTGTTGACCCGAGCCGATGGAAGCCAGATCCCGCTCCGCTCCAAACGTGTCGAGCTGGCCTCCGACCGCTCTTTGCTGCACCTGCGCGACCTTCAGCTCGAGGAGAGACTTGAGCGACTGCGTCAGGAGGCGGTTTCGGTGGTGCTCCATGAGCTGCGAGGCCCCTCCCGACGACTGGTCGAGCTGTGTGAGAGCTACGACAACGCTGAGCTTGCTTCGCAAGCGCGGTATCTTCGCGGGCTGGTCCACAACCTGAGCCTGTCCGAGGCCCTCAGCCAGGGGCGCTGGAGCACGAAGCTGGTGCCGATCGAGTTGGACGCCCTCCTGGAGGAGGTGGCCCAATCTTTGAGCGGACTGGCGCGAGAGCGGGAAGTCGAGTTGGAGGTCAGGGGCGAGGAGTGTCAGTTGGTGGGCGACCCCGAGCAACTCGGGCTGCTCTGCTCCACCATGCTCCGCCGCCTGATCGAGGAGACGAGCCCGGGCGGCAAGCTGGGGGTGGGCGCCCGCTGCCATCAAGACCAGGTCTGGCTCGAGCTGACTCCCCAGGAGGCCAGCCTGGCCAGTCAGGTGCGCCAGTGGGTCAACGGGAGCGGCTCAGAATCGGAGGGAGCAGCGCTACTGCGCCAGATCCTCAAGAGCCACGAGGGCTACCTTGAGAACGAGCCCGGTGAGCGCCTGCGCATCGCTCTTCCTGTGCGTGAGGCTCAGCCCCTCCCCACGGTGACCGAGGTTGGGCCCGACCAGGCCGCTCCCCTGCGACCCGCCCTGCGGGTGGGCTGCTGGGTTCGTGAGACGGCCCTCGCCGCCTGGCTGCACCGCAGCCTGCGTCGTGACTTCGAGCTGTGCGAGCCGAGTGAAGAAGGACTTGACCTGCACGTAATCGACCTCGATGACCTGCCTGAGCAGGTGCCGGCGGGCCGACTGGTGGCTCTGGCCGCACGGCCTGCCGAGCAGGTCGAGAAGTTCGTCGAGTTGGAGGCGATGGCTCTGCTGGACAAGGATAGCTCGGCCGGGGAGCTCCGCTCGGCCCTGTTGCGCGTGCAGGGAGGAGCGACGGTGCTCAGCTCGGAGGCAGCCCTGGGCCTGCGCCTGCACGCGAGCAAGGCGCGCCGTCAGGCCCCCTCGGCTTTCCTTGAATTGACCGGGCGCGAGCAAGAGATCTTCCGCTCTATCACCCGGGGGCTGAGCAATAAGGAGATCGCCGAGGCCCTGGTCATCAGCGAGGGCACCGTCAAGACCCACATGAATAACCTGCTGCGCAAGCTCAACCTCAAGGACCGGGTCCAACTCCTGCTCTATGCCGCCCAACACGATCTCCTTACCCAGTAAAGGATTCAGACCTTCTCCACCCATGGGTCGAGAGACTTTTTCCAGCTTCAGCCCGATGGTCGGGGGAACCGTTCGGACCTATCCTGCGAGCGGTGTGAATGTGAGATACCCCACATTCGGGGGGTATCGGGAATGCTAGGCTGAGAGAGCGGTCAATACGGACCCGAAAAGGAGAGTCACAAATCCTATGTTGAGGCAACGGACGAGGAGCGGTCGCGGCTTTGTGTTAGCCATGACCCTCATCATCATCGCCCTGATCACACTGGTGACCTTTATGGCGGTCAACGTCTCCACCCTGGAGTCGCGCACGGCCATGCAAGATTACGCCGGTTCGCGCGCCATGTATTCCGCGCGCGCCGGCCTGAACTACGCCATGTCCAAGGTAACCCAGTTGCGCGATACCAGCTGGGTACAAAACGGGGGCACCGTGACGCTGCCGCTCGAGCCCGGGGTCACGTCCTTTACGGTCGTCGTGCGCCCGCATCCGGACAACACGACGACTCGCACCTCGCAACTGGCCTGGGAAGTAACCTCCACCGGTTTCTACGGCCAGCCCCCGCGCCAGGCCCAGCGCCAGGTGGTAGCCTTCATCCAGCAAGAGCCCTTCTCCAAGTACGCTTACTTCACCGACCGCGACATCGGCGTCGGCGGCGCCATCATCCGCTTCGTCTCCAACGACGCCATCACGGGCCCGGTGCGCACCAACGGCTACTTCACCATCGCCGGCAACCCCCGATTTTCCGACCAGATGCGCTCCTCCAACCTCTCTGATACCGCTTACACGGCCGGTCCGCCCCCCGTGTATCGCAACCCGAACGGCACCACCACCTCCGACCCGGCCAAATTCTATCGCACCGAGAACAACGGCTCTTATGCCCAGAACGCCCCCGTGGCCCTGAACAACAGCCCCAACTTCTCGTTCGCCGGCGG
>CAYYHB010000029.1:0-34225 GCA_964471395.1 uncultured Burkholderiales bacterium
TCCAGCTGCCAGCGGGCCAGGGCATTGAAGGTCAGGAAGTTGATCCCGTTGGTCATCTGATACTGCGACACGATCGAGCTCATCGGGATGGCGGCGTTGATGGGAGCACCCAGGCGCGTGCCGCTGACGTTGACCACCTTGCCCGTCTCGGCGATGGCTTTGAAGTGGGTGAAGTCGAGCATGACGCCCAGCCAGGGGACGTCTTCCAGGAAATAGCCCAGACGAATGCCGTAGTATGGGGCATTGGGTTTGCCCCACGAGGCATCGATCCAGCTTACGTTTCTGAAGAGCAGCTCATTCCCGGCGGCCGGCTGGGAAAGCTGCAGGTCCGAATTCTGCGTGCCAGCGAATCCGGTGTAAAGCTTGAGGAAAAAGTCGCCGCCGATGGGCTCGCGGGGGAACTGCTCCGGGGCGGGGGGTGGCTCAGCGGGGGGGGAGTCGTCGGCCTGGGCCAGGTCGGGTTCAAGATTCGGCCGTGATTCTGGTGGGGGAGTACTTTCAACGATCGAGGCCAGGGGCTGCTCGAGCGACGTGAGCACAGCGGCCGAGGTCTCGGCCGAGCTTTCAAGCGCTGCGGCCTGGTCGGCATCGGTTTGGGCGGCTGCGCCCAGGCTAAGGCAGGCCCATAAGGCCGAAGAGAGAAGGCAGCTTTTCACGAGGAGAGTTATTCCATCGAGACTGGAAAATCCTTCAGGGAACATGCTCGGGCCTGAAGTCGGTCTCGAGATCAAGGCTACCGAGGGAGGGTGTTGTGAAATCGCCCATAGTGTCTGTCTTGTTAATGCTTGTTTTGCTCGGTTGCGGGGCCGACCTCGAAGCCACTCCCCCCACGGTAGCTCCGCTTCCGATAGACCAGGGACCTCAGCGTAGCGTCGTGTTGGAGCTGGATCATGAGTTCGAGGCTGGACCGACCAGCGGCCTGCCTTCCAGCGTCCGTCAGTTGCAGGTCACCCCCCTGGATGCCGCTCGAGCGACCCTGCAGCCGACCTGGAGCCTGTTTCCTCAGCCTGTTCAGACTCTCTCGGTGCCGCTGGAGACCGCTTTCGTCCAACTGGGATTCGTGGAGGAATCGGGTCAGGTGGTCACGCTCGAGCTGCCCGTGACCGAGCTCAAGCACCTCTGGAGCATTCCCAATTCGCCCCTGCAGCCGGTCGTTTTCGTGCGGGACGAGGCTAGCGTGAATCGCACCGAGGGAACGGCCGACTATCACCTGCTGGTGGACGGCCTGCCGGTGGATCTGAAGGGGATGGGGTTCGACTACACTGCCGAGGCTGATTCCAACCAGGGCGCCTGGTTCAGCTATGTCAGCCCGCAGATCAAGAGCGCGGGAGGCAACTGCATTCGTAGCTACGGGGTGGGCTGGAACTTCAAGAACCCGACCCAGCAAGCCCAGTTGATCTCGGCCCTGTTGGCCCTGTGCAAGCAGGCCTCGACGACACAAAAAAAGGTCATCCTGCTGGCCGGTCTGGTCTTTGACCCGGCTCAGGGCGATATGAGCACCCTTATCCCACAGACTGTCCAACTGGTGCAGAAAGACCCCAACTTCGCCTATCTGGGAGGCTGGGTGATCGGCAACGAGATTCCCCCGGCTCAGTTTCCCAAGCTCAACAGCGTGATCAATTTCATCAAAACCAGCACCACCGATAGTAAGTTGGCTCGGCCCATGGCCACGGCCGTGCCCACGGTTTCGGCAGGCTTCGTGAGCACGCTCAAGACCCAGCTCCCTGCCCTGGACTGGCTCGGGATCAATAATTTTTACGGCCAGTATGACCCCGAGCATGCCGGCGGCGGCTTTCTCAACCAGCAGACCCAGAATCTGGTCCAGGGAGGTTGGAGCAAGCCCTGGGCCATCACCGAATACTACAGCTATGACCTTCCCGCTGACGACATGCCGCACGTCAACCTGAATGGACAGAAATACTGGCTGGAGTTGAACTCGACCCTGAATGCTCTCAACTATCGGCGCAGCTACAGCCTCTACGTTGCCAGCCAGAGCGCTCGCAAGGCGGGCTCGGTGGGGGGCTGCGTGCTGAACTGGGGTCCACCCCACAATTCGCGTTTGCCGGCCTTTTGGAAGATGACCCACGTCTACCGTGGCCAGTTCAAGCCCTTCGTCAATCCGCCCTGGACCGGGGGGGCAAATTTCGACCGCCTGGAGTGCGCCGATGCCGTGGCGGAGGTCTATGGCGGCCAGATCAGCACCAATCCCTGCCCAAAGATCGTGATCACCGACGGGGACCGGCAGGGCATTGCGGCTGATTTCAAAGCCTCTCTCTCCCGCCCCAACCCGCCGAAAGTGGCTCCCGGAGCCCGGCTTACTGCCCGTGTCAAAGCCACCGGCAAGAACCTGAGCTTCGAATGGTACCTGATTGGGGGCACGGTTGACAACATTAACGCTGCGCAGAAGGACCCTTACAACTATGGCGCTGTCACTAGCCATTACCTGGGAGCCGGGAGCACCAACGGCGACCTGAATACGGTCAGCTTTCAAGCCCCGCCCGGGGCGGCTGCGGGTAATGTTTACCAGCTTCGGGTCATCGTCCGGGATGGCCTGGGAGGGGCCGCGACGGCGGCGGTGGCCTTTCCGATGCGCTGAGGCGCCGTGCCGTTCAAGAGATAGTCCCACGTGATTCTAACAGGTTACGCGCGGGACCGCAGGTTGCCAGACCAGGAGACGATCTGCTACCCTCTGGCGGTATGTCGCCGCGCCGTCTGATGGTCTTCTGCGTGCTGGCGGGCTTGCTCCTCGGGGGGCAGCCGGCCGGCATGGTCGAGGAATTGCTCAGCCCCGAAGTCGTCTTGCAGGAGTTTGCCCACGTGAGCCGGACTGGCCGCTCGCGCAACTCCCGCCCGGTGGCCACGGTTGAGCCGCGTCTGAGCACGCCCGCTTGCTGGCGCCCGCCGGACCGGCCTGACTGTCGTCGCAGCCGCATTCGAGCTCTTCCGATCGCTCGCCGCGGGCCTCCTTCTCGCCTATTGTGACCTGTTCAACCAGAATTTAAGAAGGAGACTTATGATCCGTGTCTGAGGTTGTACTCTGTGGAACCGATTTTTCCCCGCTGGCGCAAGAGACGGCGCGCTTGACCCTGAGCCTGGCCGAGAAAATGGGCGCTCAGCTGCGACTGATTCATGTGGCCGATGAGCCCGGTGCCAGCCAGGCTCGGCTTCAGGCCGCAGCGGCTGAGCTGGGAAGCCAGGTCGAGGCTGAAGTGTTGGCCGGCCATCCCGACGAGGTGCTGGTTGAGCGCGCTCGAGCGCTCAAGGCACAGCTGCTGGTGGTAGGCTCGTTGGGACGACGCAGTCTGTCGGATTGGTTGCTGGGCAGCACCGCTGAGCGCGTGGTGCGCAGTTGCCCGATCCCAAGCCTGGTGGTGCGAAAGCCAGAGTGTCTGGCCGCCTGGTTAAAGGGAGAGCGGCCTCTGAAGGTCATGCTGGCGGTCAGTTTGGATGGCTCCGTGCTCGGCGCTCTCAAGTGGCTAGACTCGCTCGCTCGGGTGGGTCCGGTCGAGCGCTTCGCGGTGCAGGTCTCGGGAGGGGCCAACCTTGATGAGGAGTGGCTTGAGGAGGAGACGGGCCGGCTGCAGGCCTACACCGGCCTGACTCGAGCCGAGTGCAGGGTAGAGGTGGCCCAATGGCCTGTGGAGGAGCACCTGATCACTCTGGCCGAGCGTGAGCAGGTCGACCTGATCGTGATGGGCACCCATCTACGGTCGGGTCTGGAACGGCTCTGGAAGGGGTCGGTCTCCATGGCTGTGCTGCAGCGCGCTCCCATGAGCGTGGCCTGCATTCCCAACTCGACTCCCTAGGAGCAATCCCTGGCTGAACAGAATTTCAGCCAGGGATTCCTGATCGGGAAGATTCTGGATGGGCCGGCGTCAGAGAGAGCATGCGCAAGAATCTTCTCTGGCTCGGCTCTCTGGTCGCCCTGGCGGCCTTGCTCTTTCCCCTCGGATCTCAGGCGGATAGCCGTCGCGCCGTCTGCCGGGTGGACCTGACGACCAATCGCTATGAGATGACCTCCGACGCTCCGATGGCCTGGGTTCAAGAACCCTCGCAAGGCCGGGCGGTGCTGAAGCTGACCCTCCAGCGCTACCGTAAGGCTCGCTTTACCCTGACCTATGGCGAGCGACCCGAGGGCTGGACCCTGAATATCGCCGATTCGTCCACCTGCAACGGTTACGGGGGAGACGGCGGAACCCAGTCCAACGATGCCGAGGTGCAGATCGTTGGCCGCGATCTGTCGGTCTGGGGCAACGACCAGATGATCGGCCAGCCCACCCACAAGCTTTATGACCTGCGCGACTTTGCGTCGGGCACCGTGGTGGTGGAGGTCTCCGACGGCAGTGTCCTGGCCGGGAAGGCCTTCTGGCAGCACCCGGCCCTCTTCGCCCTGGCCGGTCAGCCCGACAAGGAAGGGCCGGTCAATTATGACCTTTATGCTGGCTTCAATCAGGTCGTTTCGGGGGGGCGCACCGGCAGCGGACTGAACGGCGTTCTGGTGGAGCTTTTGCCGTGACCCTGTGAACAAAACGGCTCAAGCCTGAAACATCTTCGAAAAGACTGTTACACGCTGTTAACCTGTCCGCAACAGCCGTGCCTGCCCGGGGGGATATCCTGAGTTCAAGATACTTCGCCCAGGAGGACTCGCATGGCCACCTCGATCCCCAAGACTGGCGGCGCCGGCGGCGCCGGCGGAACCCTCTCTCCTCAGGCCCAGGCGCAGCTGGTGGCGGCCAGCCAGCAGATCATGCAGCAGACGGCCATCCAGAATCAACAGATGATCGCCCAGAGCCAGGCCCAGCTCGACCAGATCACGGGGGGGGTCGGCAAGCTCGGGGGGCCCACCGGTTTCGAGAATCTGGCCAACAACATGCTCGGGCCTGTCACAGGGGGCGGGCCGCTGGCAAACCAGGGCGGAGCACCCGGTGCCACCGGGCTCGATCCTACCGGTGGCCTGGGCGCGACACCGGACCTGGGAGCCACCCCCGGCCTGGGTGGCCTGGGCACGACCCCCGCTCTGGGCGCCACGCCCACAGTTCCCGGAATCAGCCCCACTCTCGACCCCACCGGACTGGGTGCTGGGAACCTCGCCTCGCCCCTGGGCGGTTTGATGGGCGGCCTCGGCTAAACTAGCTGTACTGTCGGCCCTCCAACTCGCACAACTCACGGGCCTGGGTCAGGTAGGAGAAAGCCCGATTGAGCGCGCGAAGACCCTCTCCGATAGCCTCCAGATCGCGGCGTTCCAGGGCCGCAATCAGCGCCCGGGTGGCCGAGTGGCCTCGGGAATAGCCCTGCTCGCTCAGCTCCAGCACTTTGCGGGTGGCCTCGCTGGCTCGCGAGCCCAGTTGGCGGGCATTGGACTGGTTTTGACCGAGAGAAGCGCTGAAAAGCTGCTCGAGCTCGGCCAGGTGCTCGTAGATCGGTGCTCGGGTCTGTTGACCGCGCACGAAAGCCTGCAACTGGGCTCGGAGACTGTCCACCCATGGCGAGTAGCTCGGCCGCACCTCCAGGCAACCCAGCTCAGCCCTCAGCACCTCGGCGTGGCGAGCGTGCAGCTCTTGCAGCCTGGCGCAGGCAGGCGCTGCATCGCCTGACAGGTTGTCGAGCAAATCGACCAGCGCCTCGGCGATCTCACCGGCCTCCGGCAGGTAGCTGGCAAGCTCGTCGTAGTAGTCAACCAGGGGCTCGATCTCGGCTCGCATGGCATCGGGCCCCCGACGAGCGATCTGCTCGAGCAGGGTCTCCCGTGGAGCTGACCGCCGTTCTTCCCCCAGCCAGGCCGAGGTCAGCGAGCCGAGGAACTCCTCGTCTTCCATCAGCAGACCTTCAGCTCGTGGCGCAACCAGTTGACGAACTCGAGCCGGCGCAGGTCGGGGTCGAGCACGTCGTCGTCGAGTCCGAGCTGAAATCGCAGGGCCCGGTTGTCGGGTTGCTCGGCCAGGGCCTGGTAACTTGCTACATAAGATTGCGCCTCCTCCGGGCTGGCAAAGAAACCCTCCCGCAACAGGGCTGCCTGACGGGCGGCCATCAGTCGGGCCATGGACTGCATGGTGAACTCGGGGTGGTATTGCACGGCCCAGAAACTCCCCCTCAGGTGTCGGATCACGGCCGCCTGGATGCGGGTAAACTCGCTCTCGGCCAGAAGCACCGAGTCGGCCGGCAGGCGCGTGACCTCGTCCAGGTGACTGGTAAAACTGTCGAACACCGGCGGCTTGCCCTGGAACATGGGGTGGGCCTGTCCGGCCGGGGTCAGGCGGATCTTCCGGCTCACCCCGATCTCGCGGCCGGCGGGATGGGCTTTGACCTCCCCACCGGCCACCACCGCCGCCACCTGGAGGGCCCAGCAACTTCCGAAACTGGAAACGCCCTGCTCAAAGCCCCGGCGGGCCAGCTCGAGATGGGCTGCCAGGCGTTTGTCGGAAGTATCGTGCAGGGTCAGGTTGCAGCCCGTCCACAGTACCCCGGCAAAGCCGGCCAGGTCAGGCAGGCAGGCCTCGGGATCGGAAGGGAATACCACCTCGCTGCTCGCTCCGGGCAGATAGTCTTGCAGCATGCCAGCGAACAGCTCGTGAGCCGGCGCCACCCCGGCGCAGCACAGCTCATCCCGCGATTCGGCCGGATAGCCGTCCACGATCAGGAACCTCACGGCCAGCAGTTCTCTCCCTCCGCAGGGCGCCCTGCAGCCAGTGCTGAATTTTCAATGGATGCGCAAACTGGTTCTGGTCTGCCTGTGCCTGTTGCTGCTCGGGGCCGGGGCCGAGGCCGAGGCGCCCACCTTCGTGCGTTTGCTCAGGAACGCCGAGGGCAAGCCCTCCGCGCTTCAGACCGCCATCACGCGCTACGCTTCCCAAAGCGGGGTTACCGTCGATCTGGTAGGAGTGGTGCACGTCGGCGACCTGGCTTACTATCAGGCTCTGAACCGCCATTTGAAAGGCTACGATGGAGTTTTGTTCGAGGCTGTGCTCGATGAGGGCCAGGCGGTGGAGAGCCGGCGCGACATGGCCAGGGCCGTGGGGCTGGACTACGAGCCCCGGTATGAAATCCGTCCCGATCCGAGCCACCCTCTAACGGCAGTCCAGATGAAGCTGGCCACCATGCTGGGCCTGGCCTTTCAGCCCGAGGTCATGGACTACAGCGGGGCTCAGTTCGTGCACGCTGACATGACGGCTCAGGAGTTCGAGAAGGCGATGCAGAAGAGGGGCGAGAGCGCCACCACCCTGTTCCTTCGTCTGTTGAAGAAGAGCCTTCAGCGCTCCGCCGAGTTGGACGAGAGCGAGCTGGAGAGTCTCAATCCTCTGGCGCTCCTGACCCGAGAGCCCACCGAGCCGGAGCGTCAGGCCCTGCGCAGGGTGCTGGCCGCCAACATCGGCGACGTCGAAGGCCTGGCCGTCGAGTTGCAGGGAACAGCCCTGATCTCCGGCCGCAATCAGCGATGCATCAGAGTGCTCACCCAGCAACTCAAGAAGGGCAAGAAGCGGGTGGCTATCCTATACGGAGCGGCTCACATGCCCGATTTCGACCAGCGGCTGGTCAACCAGCTCAAGCTCAAGCGGAAGAGTCAGAGCTGGCTGACCGCCTGGAAGCTCTGAGCGAAGGAAAAAGAAGAGGGCGCCCCCCGAAGGGACGCCCTTTGTACCACCACCAGACTAACTTTTAGCTGTGCATGTGGGCGACCGCTTCGTCCCACTGGGTATCCTGCGAGAGCTTGAGGTTGGCGTAGTCGGACGAGCTGGTGTTGTGCATCTCGATGCTCATCCCGCGTGCTCGCGGATAGTTGTCCGAGTGCTGCTCGGCCACCACGGCGTTGCCAACGGCGGCAATCAGGCGGTCGGCAGCTCCGGCCAGATAGCAGTCCTCGGCTTGCACTCCCGCCTTCACCTGACTGGCGAAGTCGGACAGGTCCTTGTAATCATAGAAGCCCTGGGTGTTCTCAGCTGCGGTCGTGAAGGTCTCGCGGCTGACCTGGGAGGTGGCCATGGCGTCGGCGAAGTTGTCCAGAGCACGTTTCACGCCGGGCATCTTGGCGGTCTCGATGGCCGACATCGTGGGCAGGTCTCTCTGGTTACCCTCGGCGCAGACCACCACGTGAGTCGCCACCTGCTTGGCGTCCATATTGAAGCGGGTGACGGCCAGCTTCTGATCCAGGCTTTTCAAGGTCCCTTCGGAGAGCACCCGGTTGTAAGCCCATCCAGCGCCGCCTTCGACTTCCTGCGAGGCCACCAGGTAGTTGATCTCGTCCTTGAGCTGGTAGGCCACCTCGGCCGAGGCCATCAAGCAGGCGTCGAAGCCGAGCACGTCAATCTTCTTGCCGGTCTCTTCGCGAGCCATCTTGAGGCCGGTTTCGATGTCCGGGGTGCTCATCCAGCCGTTGTGGCTCCAGTCCTGGGCCGCGCCCTTCCAGCCGTCGCCGTGGTCGGAGATGATCAGCATGTAGTTCTCGGCAGGATACTCCTTCATGCCCCATTTGACGAAGTCGGCCAGGGCTTCGGGGGTGGCCATGTTGTAGCTGCCCAGGTCCTGCTTGACGGGAGCCTTGAGACCCGGGGTCTGATCGGTCTCGAGCT
Source organism: uncultured Burkholderiales bacterium (assembly GCA_964471395.1). Lineage (GTDB taxonomy): Bacteria > Vulcanimicrobiota > Xenobia > Xenobiales > QWHO01 > QWHO01. The sequence continues at coordinate 8,565 of CAYYHB010000029.1, forward strand.
CGATGCGCTGGGCCGTGCCGTTGCGCGGGCCGTGGTCGGTCTGGGCGATGACGTACATCGTGTCGGTGGTGCCCACACGCTCGGCTTCGTCGAGGTCGGACTGCATGAAGCGGTAGAGGTTGTTGTCCGAGGCCGAGTAGACCATCACGGTCCACTTCTTGGTCACCGGCGCGGGCGGGGGCTCGGGCGGAGGCTCGGGACAGGGAGGGGGCTCGGGAGCAGGAGGAGTCGGGGGAGTGGGCGGGTCTTCATCTCGCTGGCGGGTGCCTGAAAGAACCACGCTGTCCTTGGAGCCGCAGTTGCAGGCGGCCTGAGGGGCAGAGCTCCGACCCGGCATGGCCAGGGTGTTGTAGTTGGCGTTGACGCTGGACAGGGTGTTCACGTGGGCAACCTCGTTTCAGGAATTTTTCAGTGCGAGTTGATGCCCATAATCTAGTCAGCCAGGCGACTCATGAGTTTGCCGGCTTGTGAACAGAAGAACGGGGGAGAAGAGGTTACTTGCGGCGGACGCGCACGCCGGCCAGGGTCACGAACGTCGACCCTTCGTGGATAGCGCCGGCTGTTTCCTGAGCCACCAGGGGGTTGTCTTCGGTGCGAGGGTCGGCCACCTGCACGGCGCAGACCTGGCCGGCCCGGCCGACGAGCAGAATCGAGCCATCCTCCAGCAAGTGGGGAGGGCCCACGCTGGGCTCGCTCAGCGGATGCTCCCAGCGAAGCTGCCCGGCTGTATCATAGCCTGCCAGGCGGGGCGGGTCGTTGGCTGCCACCAGCAGGGTTTGATCGGGAGCTATTGCCAGCCCTGAGACCGAAGAGCCGGGAATCGTGCGCTCGCTGACCGTCTCGCCAGCGTCATTCAGCCGTCTGAGGGTTGTCGTGCCCGATTGCTCACCCCGGATGGCCAGCAGGGTATGGCCGTCGGAGAGCAGCAGCGGACTGCAGCGAATGGTTCGGAAAGTGGACTTCTCCCAGGCCTGGGAACCGTCTGGTCGATAGGCGGTCACAGTACCGTGGTTATCGTCGCAGATAACCGCCCGACCGCATTGGCCCAGGGCCGGGGGCACCTGCAGCCTGGCCCATCGGGTCCCCTCGTGGCGAAATACGGTCTTTCCGCTGCTGTCCAGACACTCGATATCGTGCTCGTTCACCTGCAGGAGGGTCCGTCCGTGCACGGTGACAGGGGACCAGAGCAGGGGAGCTGACAACGAGTTGGTCCGGTCTTCCAGCCGCCGGCTCCAGCCCGGGGCGCGCACCTCGATCTGCTCGTGCTTGTGGTCTACCGAGGGCATCATCGGATCGAAAATGTACTTGCCTGTCGTGGTCCAACTTACTTCCAGGCCATCGGAACCGGGAGCGTGGAATCGGCCTTCGTCAGTGACGACGGGCTCGGGCTCCTGCCCCGGAACCAGGCGCACCAGTCGCTGCTCCCCTGGATGCTCGACGGTCGTCTTCGGTTCGCGCAGCACCGCCAGAAAGCCGCGCTCAGAGGGGACGACGGGAAACTCGACCGGCGCTCCCAGAGCACAGCTCCAGCGTTCCTTCAGAACTGGCCGGGCAAAGAGCTTGTGGGCCGTGGTGCGGACGGAAAGGTGGTCTTGAGGTGGGCTTTCTGGCTCAGGAGAGTACTTGGAGCTACTTCTGACGGCTCCCCAGCTTACCACTCCGGAGATGGGCCCGACCTGCAAGCGCCTGGCTCCTTTCAGCTTTGCTTCAGTATGCCAGGCGATACTGAAAGAAAGCTCACAAAGAAGGTTGTCATGAACGTCGTCTCGTCGGCCTTGCGGCCCATCCCGGCCGGCTCAGCTCAGCCCCATCAAGCCGAGAAGAATGTCGGAGCCGACATTCCTGGTTATACGGGTCCTGCTGACGGCCGCTCCGCACCCCGTTACGGAGCCATCCTTCGACCTCTGACGAAGGCCCTGGTAGCGGGTCGCTATCGCCTCGAGGTCGAGGGCCGCGAGAACCTGCCAGCCGGGGGAGCCCACGTCTATGCTCCGACTCACCCCACAATTTTCGATCCTCCTGTGGTAGCCGCGGTGCTCGACCGCGACGTGCGTTCCATGGCCAACATCCGCACCATGAAGGGTTTCAACGGCAAACTGATGACCTGGTCAGGTGCCTTCCCGGTCGACCGCGCCAACGCTTCCTCGACCACCATCCGGCATTGCAACGAGGTGCTCAAGTCGGGAGTGGGCCTTTGCATCTATCCGGAAGGCGGCATTGCCGATGAGGAGGCCCGTGGCACCGTCGGCCCTCTCAAGAAGGGAGTTGCCTCGGCAGCTGTCAACGGGGGAGCCGAGTCGATCGTGCCGATCGCCATTCACTATCGACCTGACGACAAGTCGCGTCCGGGCGAGGCCGTGGTGGGAGCCCTGGCCGCCACGGGTGTCACCGTGGCCACCGCTCTGGCCTCCTTCTCCGGGCCTCTGACTCGGATGGTCGCGGGCGCGGTAGCCGGGGCCATCACCGGTGGTTATCTCTATGGCCGCAAAGAGTGGCACGACAACCCACCCACTAAGGCTTACAACCAGGCGCCTCAGTACATGGCCATGCTCAAAGGGGCCGCGCTCGGGGCCCTGGGTGGAGGCGTGGCAGGCGGACTCGCTGCCTCCCTGCTCCCCCAGGCCGGGCTGGCGCTGGCAGCGTCTGGTGGCCTGGCGACCCTGGCGGTGGCCAATGCGTGGCGTACTCGCGAAATCGCTCACATTATCGTGAGTAAGCCCCTGATCGTGCAGGATTACGTGACTGCGGCCGGGAGCGCGAAGAAGGCAGCCGTCGCCCTGACCGAGGATCTGCACCGCTCCCTCGGGCGGGCCAAGGAGCAGCTGACCGGGACCCCTTACGATGATTCGGCGTCCAAGTTCCGCGGCCGGGTGGAAGAGACCGTGCAAGATGGGGATCTGGGCAATCTCTGATCGGCTTCCAATTTCAGAATTCTTTAACGGGCCCGTGCCATGGTGTGGTTACAACTAAATATCAGATTGGGGCGATGAAGTATGCAGCGGATCTTGATTCCTGGCCAGGGTGGGGGACTCTTGTTGCCGCGGAAGGCATTCCCACAGATGGCGGCGGAGGAGGAAGCAACGCTACCGACCCCAGCTGAGAAGACTGAGTGGGACAAGCTTCGCGAACGCTCCAACGCGATGAAGCTGATCGCCGAGGTAGAAGCCAAAGCTGCCCCCATCGTGACCGACCTCAAGAAGCTCGATGCAACTGGCCAGGGTGATCTCTTCCCCGAGAAGGGTCAGGCCGGTTACGCCAATCGCCAGGTGACCGGTCAGGGCCTGGGATTCATCAGCCAGGTGACCGAGTCACACGACGCTTTTCTCCGGTTCGACACCTCCAGCGGCGAGGTTCAGGAATTTCGTCAGCGCGTGGTTCGTGACGGCGACGAGCAGGAGCTGGCCATCGTGAAGGAGGACGGCGACACAGTCTATTCGCGCACCCAGGGTACCTGGCGCGAGATTGCCGTCGCCCACGCCGATGGCTCGTATTCCAGCCAGAAGCAGATTCGCATCTCCCCGGAGATGCAGGAGATGCTCAAGCTCCAGCTGGCCATGAAGCTGGCCGGGGGCGGAGGGATGGGCGAAGGCTCTCCGTTCTAAAGTGAAGTGCTGAAGGTTTTGCAGTAAAAGGCGCCGACAGACTTGTATGGAGGCGCCACCGAAGGATAGGCAAAACCTTCAGCACGTAACGCTCAACACATTAGGCGTCTACGTAGTGGTAGCTCAAGGAGGCGGTGGTTTCGTCCACCGTCTCTTTGTATGCGGGTGACTGAAAGTAATCGGCCACCTTGCCCTGCATCGCGAACACTTGCTCAGCCGGAGCCCAGCGCACGACTTCGCCCTGGTGGTCGCATACTTTGCCGTCGGCCAGTGCCCAGGAAGCGGCCACCAGCCCCCGGGGCAAAAGATCGCGGCATAGAGCCCTCAGGCGTCCCTCGAGCTGGGGAGTGATGAAGTGGAAGTGGGACGAATAGAGCACGCCGTTGTGAAAATACTCGGGGATGTTCACGACCGCGTCCAACTCCATTCGTTTGGACCAGCTCAGCAGCATGTCGAGCGAGCGTCGGAAGATACCCAGTCCAGGATGGTCTTGACCGGGCAGGGGAGGACGATCAGGCGCAAACTGGGCCAGAGGGTGCTGAAAGCTCACCCAGTCCCAGATGAGAGCGCGGATGGACGTGCCATCCGGGGGAAAGAGCAGAGTGCCCCAGTGCGTCTTGAGCTCGACCAGCAGGTAGCGTTGGCCTTCAGCCGTTCCAAACACCGTAAAGCGGTCTTCGAACAGGGTAAGCGGGGGCATGCCGGGAGCCGACCCGCAATAGGCCTCAAAGTGATGGTAGCCACGCCGGCGCAGGGCGCTCAGAATGCTGACCTCCTCGAGCTCTTCCAGCACCTTCTCGGGGGCAAAGCGGCCAAAGAGCAGGCCGGAATGCTCATTGCGCACCAGGGTGCGAATGATGTCTTCCTCGCTCAGGTCCCAGAGAAAGTCCGAGGTTTCCAGCCGGGTCGGTTGCATGTTCGGAAGACGGTTGCGGAGCCGTTGAAGCTTCTCTTTCACGGCAGCGCGTCCCAGAACAGTCGGCGGATCTCCGAGGAGCCTCTCGGGTTGGGCTCGATGTCGAAGCAGATCCATCCCGTCGGGTCGTGAGGGCGGTAATGGGCGTAGCCAGGATCAGCGTGACGCAGGCCGTGGCCGAGAAAGTGGCCGTGAATATCAATCAAGCGGACCCGGTTCGCGGAGGCCAGCTCCTGAAGGTGGCCGTTGAGCTCTTGCAGCAAGGGCAGGCCAGGAGCGAGCCGTTCGTGGCCGCTCTGCACCCTCCCCGTCCCATCGCTGGGGTCGTAGACGTTTCCCAGCAAGACGGTGGAGTCGGGGTAGTAGCCGCGCAAGAAACGCACGATCGACTCGATTCGCGCCAGGATTTCGGTCAGGTCGCGCGAGCCGTGGTTCAAAAGCGCGATCAGATCGTTACCCCCCACCGTCAGGGTGACCAGGGTCGGACCGTGCTCTTTGGGTAGATGATCGAGTTGCTCGAGCATCGCTTCGCTGGTCTGCCCATCTTCAGCTCGCTGCACCAGGCGGCAGGCGGGGTCGAGGTGCACCAGGTCTTTCCCAGCAAACTCGGCATAGAGCTGGTCTTGATTGCGGTACAACAGGGAGGCTGCGCCCAGCCCCGGGCCAGCAAACTTGTCGATGCTGAGGCTATCGCCCAGGGCCAGGTAGAGCACGTAGCCACGGCTGGACATAGGCGTTCATTCCCTGGAATCGCTGGCTCTCCTGGAGAACCTGGTGAATATCTTTCGCAGATATGCTACAATCGAACAGAACTTCTCGTCCGGTCAGCGTAGCGAATATTTTCTTGACATCCTGGGCGGTTGCGGGTTAAGCCCATTAGCACGACAATGAAGCATCTGGGAGCGAAGATACTGGTCCTGGTCCTGGTTCTGGCGCTGATCGCGCTGGAGTCGTGCCTGGGCTTTCTCACCTTGCGGCTAGGTGGGCTCGAGCCCGGCTCCGTGACCCACCAGAGCCAATCAGTCATTCGGGTTGGCTTTTTTGGCATTCCCTCACGGGCTGAGATTCGGGTCAACGATCGTCTGTTGCCGCCCCGCATTGTGTGGGGACAGGCCGCCATCGAGTCGGCCCGGCCGGCCCAACTGCAAGAGGGCCAGAACCAGGTGCGAATCAAGCTGTATCCGCTGATTCCCTTGCGGTCGGTTGAGAAGGTCTGGGCTGTCCGGCTTGATTCCGAGGCTCCCGCTCTGACCGTGAGCACTCCCGCTGTCGTATCCGAGTCGGGTCTGCACCTGACCGGTGAGACCGAGCCGGGAGCTCGGATGCTCGTCCGCCTGGGCGAGAACGAGGTCAGTGCAGTGATTGACGAACAGGGAAGCTTCGTGGCCGATTTACAGCTCAAGGACGGGCCCAACGCGCTGATTTTGACGGCGATTGATCCGGCTGGCAACCAGACAGTTCTGGAGAAGAATCTGATCTGCGACCAGACTCCACCCCTGGCGGGAGCGATCACCCCCGCGCCTTCGGCCGTGATCGGGAAGAACAACGGGCTTTTGTTTGTGAGCGTGTCCGACCCGGACAGCGGCCTGGAATCGGTCCAGGTCACTCTGGACGGTCACGAGCTCGAGCGCCGTCCGGCCTCCGACGCCAACGGGAACCTGGCTTTTGCCACCGGTGTGATGAGCGAGGGTCGCCGTGAAGTGGTTCTGACAGCCCGGGACAAGGCCGGTTGGACCGCCGAGCAGAAGTGGTGGTTCGTGGTCGACTCCACCGAGGCTCTCGGCCTGCACACGCTGACGGTGGGGGCCCGGGGCGCCGACGTAAAGCAGCTCCAGAAGAAACTGGTGGCTCGTGGCTTGCTGCACAAAGAGGAGGTCACCGGCCTGTTCGATCAGGCTACCTGCGAGGCTGTGAGCGCCTTTCAACAAGAGCAAGGCCTGGAGCCGGATGGCAAGGTGGGTCAGGCCACTCTGGCCGAGCTCGGACCTCGCATTGTCGTCTATCTCAATGACTTCCTGCTCGAGCTGAGCGAGAACGGCCGGAGGATCAAGTCTTACCCCATTGCCCACGGCCAGGCCGCATACGCGACCCCAAAGGGTGATTTCTACGTCGCCGACATGGTGGTCGACCCGACCTGGTTGCCGCCCGACTCGGCCTGGGCTCGCGAAGCCCAGCCCATTGCCCCGGGTCCGAACAACCCGCTGGGTACCCGCTGGATCGGCCTGAACTCCGGAGTTGTCGGGATTCACGGCACCAATGATGCCGGCTCCATCGGCTCGAGGGCATCGCACGGGTGTATCCGGATGTACGTCGAGGACGTGGAAGAGCTGTATTCCCGCATCCAGTTGGGGACGCCGGTCAGCATCCGGTGATTGCGGCCTTCGTGGGTCGCTCGGGAGTCGGTAAGACCTGGGTGCTGGAGCGCCTGGTGCCCCTTTTGCGCGATCGAGGACTTCAGGTGGCGGTTCTCAAGCACACTCACCATGAGCTCTGGACGGACCGCGAGGGGAGCGATACCGACCGTCTGCGTCGGGTGGGGGCCTGGCCGGTGGGGCTATGCGGACCGGGGGGGCACACCTGGTTCGGCCTCGAGGCCGAGTTGCCGACGGCCGATCTGGTGCTTCTGGAGGGCTTCAAGACTCGCACGGATGTTCCCCGCATCGAGGTGCTCAGGGGTGGCCCTCCGTTGCTCGAGCCGGCTCAGATGTGGGCCGCGGTCGGGGAACTGGTGGAAGGTGTTCCCAGTTACCCGTTCGACCGACTCGAGGGGCTGGCCGATCGGTTGGCGGGCGCAGTCAACTCGTGGCTGCGGCTGGAGGTCGATGGAGAGCTCCATAGCTGCCCGCCCGAGCTGGAGCGGCTGCTCGCCCAGCATTGGCCAGTGGGTAGGCTGCGGTTGATTAGAGGTGGCCCTTCGGCACCTGGCCGTTTTGAATCTGGTGAGTCTGCTGGGGATTGAAGGGGGCATGAAACAAGCTGGCATCGTCGTGGCGGGTTCGGAAGACGTTCACAATCAGATTCATGCGCTCGTCCAGGCTGCGATAGTCCGCGCAGCGAGAACCCTCGAGGGTACCCTCAGCGACGTTGAGACCACTGGCTCGGCTGAATGCCCTAAAGGCTTTCTGTAGCTCGGTGTTTTCCAATGACTCCAGCAGGGGGGGATAGAGCTTGCCGTCAGGCCGGACCGGCAGGTCTCTGCCCAGGCGGAGCGTTTCGGTCGGGGTGTCGAGATAGAGAGACATCGAGGTAACCGGGCGGCCGGCATACCAGGGAAGTGCTTCGTTGATCTCCTCGTGGGCGTGCATCTGCTCGTCGTAGACGACGTGGGTGTTGCCCAGAAGGACCAACTCGGCCTTCTTCTTGGGGTCGGGCTCGAACATGGCTTCGTAGTAGCAGCGAAAACCTGCCCAGAGCATCTCCTCGCCGCCCTCTTTGTAAGTGCCCGGCCGGAATTGACTTGCAAACCTGGTCCACTTGTCTTCATTGAGCTCCTTATCGCCAGAGAAGGTTGAAACGAAGCGGGTGAAGTGGGGAGAGGTTCGCTCAAAAATCGCCTTGTTGGCCGAGGCGATGGCTTCGTGAGCGCGGTCCATGGCATCGTTGGGGCCCCAGATCACGTTGCTCAGGCCCGGAGGCAGCATGTACTTGGCGAGGGTGGCCGTAACCTTGCAGGTGCCACGCAGGAAGGGGAGATCCTCCCGGCGGATGTGCTCCCCCACGTGCTTGGAGGCCCAGCAGGCCCAGGCGGGCCAGTTGTTGCCTCCCTGCGGTCCGATCATATCTCGCAGAGCCACAGCCACGTCGTGGTAGTAGTCGGTGATCTGGAGGTTACGCAGTACCGGATTGGTTTGAGCGCAGATGCGGTCGATTCGGGACTGCGACAGGCATGGAGGCACCAGCGTGTAAGCCACCGAGCTCGAGTTGCGGGAGGGTCCCGAGACAAAACTATCTTCCAGCCGATCTGAGTTGGCACTGGCGGTGGGTCGAAGAGCGCTGTAGCCCCCCGGCGCGCGCATGGTCAACGGCTGTAGCTGCATACGACATTCTAGCCTTCAGGGCCTGACAGAAAGCTAAAAACGCCTTCGGGTATAGCTTTCAGGGTTCTTTGAGCCACCTGTGGCAGGGTGGGCCAAAATAGATCCCTGATTCTGGAGTTGCCATGCAAGTCCATGCCTCTATTCTCCCGGCGCGTCTGCCTGCCAGGGCAGCCGCTCCTTCCGCTCAAGGCCAGGAGCCTGATGTCGAGCAGCCCAGGAGCTTTGGGCACTATGTGCCCGGCTATACCGGCCCGGACGACGGGTTGTCGCATCCCCGTTTTCAAACCTTATGCCGGACTCTCAACAAGGCCCTGATCGCCGGGTGCTTCCGATTGGAGGTTGAGGGCAAGGAGAACATGCCCCACACCGGGGCTCATGTCTACGCTCCGGCCCACCCCAGCATGTTCGATCCGCCCCTGGTTGCCGCCCTGACCCCGCGCCAGATGCGCTACCTTGCTAATGTTTATGTGTTCGATGGCTTTCGCGGGAAAATGATGACCTGGGGCGGGGCATTCCCGCTCAATCGCGAGCAGCCCAATGTCAAGACCATGCGTCACTGCGTGGACAACTTGAAGGCGGGTCACGGCCTGTGCATCTTTCCCGAGGGAGGGATCTCCGACCCTCAAAAAGACGGGCACGTCGGTCCTCTCAAGAAGGGAGCGGCCTACTTCGCTCTGCGCGGAGGCGCCGAGTCGGTCGTGCCGATCGGGATCCGCTACATCCAGGACGACAAGAAACGCACCGGAGAGACCCTGGTGGGAGCTCTGGCGGCGGTCGGGGTGGCGGCCACGGGCCTTGCGGCTGGAGCGATCGGTGGCCACCCCGCGCGAATCGCTGTAGCGACGCTGGCGGGCGCCCTTACGGGAGCCTACGCGGCCGGAAAGATGATCTATGATCGTACCGACAATCCTGAGTGGTTCGACCCCTTCCCCAAGTATTTCGCGATGCTGAACGCCGGAAGTCTGGGGGCGGCTGCGGGGGCTGCCGTGGGAGGATTCTCAGCAGCCCTGTTCCCAGAGGCCGCCGGGGTCGTGGCTGGAGTGACCGGCTTCACAGGGGCTCTGGCCACGTATGGAATTGTGAAGGGTTGGCGCGACCGGGACATCGCGCGGGTCATTATCGGCAAGCCGATCAAGACAGCCGAGTTCCGCAATCGTTCCATCCGCGAAGGGACCAACGCCCTGACCGTGGAGATCCATCGCAAACTCGGAGCTCTGACTTCACAGCTCAGCGGCGTGCCCTATGATGATACGCAGGAAAAGTTTCGGGGCAAAGTGGTGGAGACTCTGGCGCAGCCACCGGCCGGGAGCTCCTGATGCACCTGGCTGCCCTTACGTTGCCTCTGTCCCGGCCTCGGCCGGCCGCCCCGGCGCCGGTCGAGCAGGTGGCTCCCCGGGAAATCCCCCGCGAGATCGGCGAGCCGTCCACAGGCCGCAAGATCGTCGAGGGGATCGGTGGCTTCCTGGGCGCTGCCACTAAGATTCCCGGGGCTTTCTTGCCATGTGTGGTGGGTGGAGCCCTCAAAGGAGCTGATCCCAGTGCTCCCGACAAGAAAATCGGTCTGGCTCTGGACATTACTAACGGGCTGCAGGCCAGTTTGGGGCTGGGTTTGGCGCTGAACTCAAGTGGCGGGATGGCGGGCTTTGTGGATGCCTTTCTGACAAAGGGACTTATTGGCGGAGTCACCGTGGCCATGGTGAGCAGGGGGGGCAGCTCCGAGGCTCTGGCAGCCCGGTTAGCGGCCCAGCTTGATCCTCAAAAGACCGGCTGGGCAGGGGCGGCAAGGGGAGCGGCGACCGGCGTGAAGGTGGCTGTTGTGGATGGAGCCCGAGTGGGTTGGCGAGAAGGGCAGGGCTATGCGGCCGGAATCTTGCAGGCCTGGGACCACGCAGGGGCCGTCCTGCGTGGCCAGTACGAGAAACTGGAGAGCACACCTCGCAAGCCTTCCCTGGTGGGCACCGCGGTCGGCATCGCTACCGGATTGTTGATGGTGCCTCCGGGCCTGGCTCAGGGCCTGGCCGAGGCCCTGGGAAGCCCGGGGCACTGGAGCCCTCGTCTGATCGCGACGGTCTCCACGCTGGGCACGGCCGGAATTGGCGCTTACCTGGGATCGCTGGTGGGCGGTTCAGTTGCGCTCGGCATCGGAGCCGGGGCCGGCCTGGCCCTGGGCGCCCTGGTCGCGTACCGGGGAGCGGCTCGCATGTCCGACCGCATCCGCGATCAGGTTTCTACCGTGCACCAGCAGGCTCCCGACCTGGGGGAGTCGATCGCCAACAAGAATCGCGACTTCGAGGGGGGCGGGTTGGTGGGCGGCCTGGCTGGCTTCCGAGCCGGCTATCTGGAGGGTTATCGAGCCGTTCGGCCATGATGAGCTGGCCTCCTCGCTCTCGATCAGAGCGCGCGGGACTGTAGACACTCTTTGCACAGCAACTCAGGCGCGGCGCCTTCAAACAGGTCCAAGAATATCTGTTCGAAAGGAGAGAGGGCAGACTTGAAGAAAACCCCTCAAGAGTCGAACAACCTTCCGTGGTTGCGCCCGTCTGAGGCGGGTGTTATAATCGCCCAATCCTCTGTCAAAGTGCAGAAGATGGGCGGTGGCCTCAGCTCAAGCGGGGAGCGCCCGATTGAGCAGAGTGGGAACGGAAACCTGGAGATCGTTTCTGCTCGAAAGCCACCTGCCACGGTGATTCCGCTGGCCCCTATCGGGCCCGGAATTCCTTCCTGCTCTGTCAGGGCTTGCTTGCAAGCCTGAGGAGCCAAGTGTCCAGAGGAAGGAGGATGTGAACATGCGGGACTACGAGGTGACCTATATTCTCGACCCCGGTCTGGGAGACGAAGCCGTCAGCGGGCTGACGGAGAAGTATGCCCAGAACGTCAAGGGTATGGGTGGCGAAGTGGTGGACGTGAACACCTGGGGCAAACGCCGCCTGGCTTACGAGCTGAAGGGGCGCCAGGAGGGCATTTACGTAACCATGAGGTTCCACGCAGGCAGCGACACCGCCGCCGAGCTCCGCCGCGTCATGCGGTTGAGCGACGAGGTGCTACGCGCCCTGTTCATCCTGATGAAGGCCAATTGAGCCTTCCAGGCGGGCCGTTCCGGTCGGCGGCGCCTGAGCTTGACGAGTGGTCACCGCTCCACGACCGGGAAACCCAGATCCTCGAGCATTCGAGGACCGCGGACGCGACAGAGCTTCGTGAGGGCTCTGCCGCCTCGGCGGGCCTGGAAGCTCGGCCGGTCAAGGCCGAGCCGATCAACCAGATCGGCCGAATCGCCCGTCCTCACAAGGCAGGGTGGGCAAACCAGAAAGGTGGACTCTCCTTGTCTTCCCTCAACAAAGTCATCTTGATCGGGCGCGTGGTGGCGCAGCCTGAGCTTCGATACACCCCGCAAGGCACTCCGCTGGCCAAGTTCGCTCTGGCCGTCGATCGCCCCAAGGGTCCGAATAACGAAAAAGAAACCGACTTCATTAACATCGTGGCCTGGCGCCGCCTGGCCGAGATCTGCAACGAGTACCTGCAGAAAGGCAAATTGGTTTGCATCACGGGCAGCCTGCGCACTCGCACCTACGAGACCCAGGACGGCCAGAAGCGCAAGGACTTCGAGATTCAGGCCGACGACATGCAGATGCTCAGTCCTCGCGAGGGTGGATCTCCCAATCGCGAGGTGCGCCAGCCTGTCGAGGTGGGTGCTGGAGGCGGCGGTAACTACTCTCAAGAAAAGGAGAGCGGCTTCAACCACGATGACATCGGCATGGACGACGTGCCCTTCTAAGGCACCGCGCGTTGCACTCTTCAGGGATGAGAGCGCGGCGCTGTAGTCCTGGGTTCGAGGCCGGCCCTCATTGCGGGGCCGGCTTCTGCCTCGGTCAATGATCAGGTGGAGCGTCTCTCCTCGCATGGCTGTTGCCTGAAGCAGGAGACAGCAGCTTGATCGACCATTCCTGAGCATGATGCTCTCGACCTCCGGAGGATGCACGGCTGTGAAGATGATCCTGCTTCAGGACGTTAAGGACCTTGGCAAGAAGGGCGCGGTCGTCGAAGTTGCCGACGGTTACGCTCGTAACTTTCTGCTTCCGCGCAAGTTGGCCGAAGCTGCCACGGAGGGCCATCTTCGTCTGATCGACAAGGAAAAAGCGGATCAGGCTGCCCGGGCTCAGCGCGAGCAGGAGAAGGCATCCGAATTGGCCGAGCAGCTCAAGGCCAGACCGGTTCCGGTCAAGGTCAAGGTCGGGGAGGGCGGTCGCTTGTTTGGCTCGGTGACGGCGGCCGACATTGCCACGGCCCTTTCGAAATCGACCGGTATCAGTTTCGACAAGCGCAAAGTCCAACTTGCGGACCCTATCAAGAAGCTGGGCAGCTACACCGTGACCATCAAGCTTCATCCTAAGGTAAGCGCCAAGATTCAGCTGGACGTGCAAGCTGATGGCTGAGAAGCGCATGGGTGGCGAAGTCGACCGCAAGATCAGCATCTTGTTCGACTTTCTCTCCAACCTCTACGGGCCTGACAAGCTGGTTTTGAAGGCTGGTAAACTTGACGCGCTCAAGCTGATGCGCTCAAGCCAGGCCCCCGAGCGGTTACTTGCATTGCAGCGTCTGGTCTTGGAAGACCCCACCCTGAGCGAGCTGCCGGTGCCCCGCAATTTTCGCTCGGTTCTCAACGGGCTTGAGGAAGAGATCGCTAACCTGGTGGCCATGCGCACCGTCGAGGAGAGCCTTGATCGGAAGATCGCTCACAAAATGCAGGAGCGTCATCTCGACTACATGCGCGAGCTGCGCAAGGAGGCCTTGAAGGAAGAGGACGGTCCTGAGAACTCCACCACTCTGAAACGCCTGGCCGATCTCGAGGAGCTTGAGGAAAAAGGCCTGGATGCGTCGGCCCTTGCTGTCATGCGACCTACCGACCTTTCTCAGGTGGTCGGTCAGCAAGATGCGGTCGCTTCTCTGATTGCCAAGATCGGCACCCCATATCCTCAGCACGTGTTACTCTATGGTCCGCCCGGCGTGGGCAAGACCACCGTGGCCCGGCTTGTGCTCGAGAAGGTTAAACAGTTCGTCAGCACCCCTTTCAAAGCCGATGCCCCCTTCGTGGAGGTCGATGCTACGATTCTGCGCTGGGACCCTCGCGAGATCACCAACCCATTGCTCGGCTCGGTCCATGACCCGATTTACCAGGGCTCGCGCCGTGATCTGGCCGAGGAGGGCATTCCCGAGCCCAAGCTGGGACTGGTCACTCGGGCCCACGGAGGGGTATTGTTTCTTGACGAGATTGGCGAGTTGGACCCGATCCTTCAGAACAAGCTGCTGAAAGTGTTGGAAGACAAGCGTATCGTGTTCGAGTCGTCCTACTATGATGACGAAGATCCGCGCGTACCCCAGTACATCAAGCGCCTCTTCACTCAGGGAGCACCTGCGGACTTCATCTTGATCGGGGCGACCACCCGTGACCCCGAGGAGATCGCTCCCGCTATTCGCTCGCGCTGCGCCGAGGTCTTCTTCGAGCCGCTCTCGACCGTTCAGATTCAGCAGATCGTGGAGGCGGCCGCCGAACGATTGGGGGTCATCCTGAAGGGGGAGACTGCCTCGATCATCAGCCACTATACGGTGGAAGGTCGCAAGGCTGCCCAGATCCTGGCCGACGCGTACGGCCACGCCTTCATGCGCCGTGATCCCAAGAAACGTGGCAAGGCGGTGGTCACTCCCGAAGATGTCTACGCGGTCGCTCGTACCAATCGGCTCAGCAAGGCTGTCACGGTCAAGGCCAGCGACTTGCCCGAGGTTGGCTGCACGCTGGGGCTGGGTGTTGCAGGTTTCCTGGGCTCGTGTATGGAGATCGAGGCGGCTGCCTACCCGGCTCGCGAAAGCGGTCGGGGAGGCCTGCGTTTCAACGAAGCCGCCGGTCAAATGGCCCGCGACTCGGTGTTCAATGCTGGCAGCGTGATTCGCCGCCTGCTCGACAAGGACCTGACCGACTACGACATCCATGTGAACGTGGTGGGTGGTGGAAACGTGGATGGCCCCTCAGCCGGCCTGGCTGTTGTGCTGGCCCTGGTCAGCGCCGTAGAAAACCTACCCATGCCCCAGAACATCGCCATGACGGGTGAAGTTAGTATCCAGGGCAAGGTAAAGCCGGTGGGGGGCATCCCCGAGAAGATCTATGGCGCGATCCAATCGGGCATGAAGGGGGTCATCCTGCCCGCAGCCAACCTTCACGATGTTCCCACCCAGCGCGAGAGCCTCGAGGTGATAGCCGTTTCCACAGTGCTCGAGGCGTTGGAGTTCCTCTGGCCCGAGCGCCCATGGGCACGCCCACTGGCCACGGTCAGCCCCGAGCCGGGGCCTTATCGCCCGGGGGCGGGCTAGTTGCAGACCGCGGCACCCGAGCTCTCTCTTCACGTTCCGGCCCACAACATCGAAGCCGAGCAGGCTTGCCTGGGGGCCTGTCTGCTCGATCCCGAGGCGGTCGACAAAGTGGCCGAGATTCTGGCGGCCTCGGACGACTTTTATCGCGAGTCCCACCAGGAGATCTGGATGGCCATCCAGAGTCTGGCCGAGAAAAATCACAACGTCGACCTGATTACAGTCATTAACGAGCTGCGCAGTCGCGAGAAGCTCGAGATGGCGGGTGGAGCCGCCTATCTGGACATGGTCACTTCAATGGTGCAGACCTCGGCCCACGTGGCCAGCTACGCTCGCATTGTAGCCGAGCGAGCCACCGAGCGGAGGTTGCAGCTGGCCGGCACGGCCATTGCCCGACTGGCGATGGATGGTGAGGTAGAGGTGGCCCACAAGGTCGACCGGGCCGAAGAGATCGTCTTTGCCGTTGCCGACAAGCGCAGTCGTCAGGACCTGGTCCAGATCAAGCCGACTTTGCAGCACACTTTTGACCAGATTTACGAGCGCTTCAAGAATCGCCGACCCGTTACCGGATTGCCAACTGGCTTCCACGAGCTTGACCATCTCACCGCGGGGTTGCATCCTGGCAACTTCATCGTCATTGCTGCCCGTCCGGCCATGGGAAAGACGGCCTTCTGTCTCTCCATCGCTCAAAATGTGGTGCTCAATCGCGAGAAACCCGGAGTGACCGCTGTGTTCTCGTTGGAGATGTCCAAGGAGGAGCTGGTTTCACGAGTCCTCTGCTCGACGGCTTCGGTGGACGCCCAGGACGTTCGCCGGGGTAGCCTCAAAGACCAGGATTGGCAGCGCATTACCCGGGCTATGAACCAACTGGCCGAAGCACCCCTCTTCATCGACGACACCTCGGGAATCACCGTGCTGGAGATGAAGGCCAAGTGCCGCCGCCTGCAAAAGCGCCATGGACTCGACTTGATCATCATCGACTACCTGCAGTTGATGCGGGGATCTGGAAAAATCGAAAACCGCGTTCAGGAGATCTCAGACATATCCCGTAACCTCAAAGGGCTGGCCAAGGAGCTACGCGTTCCCGTAATGGCACTTTCGCAGGTCGGTCGCGGAGTCGAGTCGCGCCAGGACAAGCGGCCCAGTCTTTCGGACCTGCGCGAGTCGGGTGCCATTGAGCAGGATGCCGACGTGGTCGCCTTCATCTATCGCGACGAGTATTACAACCCCCACAGCGAGAAGACCAATATCGCCGAAGTCATCCTGGCCAAGCAACGCAACGGACCGGTAGACAGCGTCGAGCTCTCTTTCGTGAAGCGCTTTGCCAGCTTTAGAAATTTGGAGCAGCGCCAGGATTACGAAGCTCCCGCTCCGGCGCCGCCCAGTTACACCGAGATGAGCGAATTTCCGCTCTGATACCTGGCGCGGGTCCAGGGTCTATCCTGGGTGCGACGAAGCTTAGTGGCGCAGAAAGCCGACGATGAAAGCGAACAGGGCAAACATCGCCAGAAAGCCGCCGATTACGTAGGTATACTGAGGCTCCGCAGCTGCCAGCCAGACCCCGCCAGCCAGGAGACCCAGAAAGGCCAGAATAAGGATGATGCGGAGCAGCATGCTTGCGCCCTTATTCTTCTGCCCGATCTTGGAGATTTGCTTGAGGCCTTTGTCGCGGTGCCCTTCCTGTTTGGAAACGGCATCCAGCATCTCCTGCATGTAGACGTTGTCGTAGGCGCCTTTTTTGGATTCGTCCAAAGTGTCGTCCGTTCTCCTCAGCTCAAGATGACTGGTACAATGGTACTATTCTTCGTCAAGACTTCTCGGTTACCTCGATCTCAAACAACGTGGGCCAGTATTTCCCGGTCACAAAGAGTCGTTTCGAGGAGGGCTCATAGGCGATTCCATTCAGAACCTCCGCTTGTGAGCCAGGTTCGAGCTGGTCCTTATTGAGCAGGCCGGTCAGATCGAGCCAGCCGGTTACCCGGCCGCTGGCCGGGTCGATGCGGGCGATGAAGTCCGTCAAATAGACATTGGCCAGGACCTGTCCCTGGACGAACTCCAGCTCATTGAGCCGATCCAGGGGCCGCCCCTGGTCAGTGACCTGGATCCGACCAACCTCCTGGAGCGACTGAGCATCGAGCCAGCGAAGCTGGGAAGTTCCATCGCTCATCAGCAATCTCTGTCCATCGGTGGTGAGCCCCCAGCCTTCACCTGCGTATTGGAACGAGCCGGTCACCTGGAAGCGTTCCTTGTCATAAACCAGACCCATGCCCTCGCGCCAGGTGAGCTGGAAGATCCGGGAGCCCAGAATGGCCATGCCCTCGCCAAACAGTTCGGCCGGAAGGAGGTGATTGCGCTTTAGCTTTCCGGTCTCGAGCTCCACCTCTCGCAGGCCCGATTTGCCGTACTGGCCCACGCTCTCATAAAGCCGGCCCTCGTCGAAGGCGAGGCCCTGGGTGTAGGCCCCTGGATCGTGGGGATACTCGGCCACCACCCTGTACTCGAGTCGGACCGGCGGGCCAGCCGGGGCGGCGACTGGCTGGCATGAGAGCACAAGGGTGCCCGCCAGGGCGATCGCCAGCCACGCTCTCACAACCCCTTACTCGACCGCTAGCAGATCGAGCACGATGTAGGAACCGCTGCGATCGTCTCGCTCGATGTCTACCAGGCCCTTGCGGGCAGCGTCTTCCAGGAGATCAGAGAACGTGCGGTAGCCGTAGTAGTCTTCGTTGAAGGTCGGCTTGAGGCGTTGCATGGTCTGTTTCACCATCGAACCCCACAGTATCTCGCGGCTCTCTCGCTCCAGAGCCAAAATGGCGTCCACCATCAGGCCGAACACCTCTTGCTTCTTGGCGGGCAGGCCCTCCAGGCGCGACGAGATGCGTTTGTTACCACGGATCAAGTCTTCATAAAAGATGAACTCGTCGCAGTTGTCGATCAGGAGATTGCTGGTGGAATCCTTGACGCCCATGCCCAGAACCTGCTTGCCGTTCTCCCGGAGCTTCGAAACCAGGGGGGAGAAATCGCTGTCGCCCGAGGCAATCACGAAGACGTCGATGTGGCTCCGGGCATAACAAACGTCCAGAGCGTCAACAACCATGCGAATATCGGCATTGTTCTTCCCCGAGATCCCCCGCTGGGGAATGTCCATCAACTCCACGGCCGCTTCGTGCATCGGCCGCTTGTAGTCGTGGTAGCGCGACCAGTCTGCGTAGGCCCGCTTGAACAGTACTCGACCCTTTTCCAGCAGGCGCTTGAGAAAGAGGTTGATGTCGAACTTCTCGTAATGGGCACTTTTGATGCCGATGGCCAGGTTCTCGAAGTCAATGAACACGGCCAGGTTGCTTTCTCGATCACTCACGGACGAGAGGCTTTGCCAGAAGAGGCAAGCTTCCTTCGAAGGCGAAGCTCTTTCAATGCATGGCCGAGGGGCAAGCCTGAATCCTTCCAATCGTTTCGAGCGCATCGAGCTGATCGCTGACCCTGAGCTCGATCCGACCGATCGTCCCGACCCGAAGACCCTGTTCTTGCGTGACGCCAGCCGTACGGTGTTGTCCTCCAACCAGAGCCCGGACGTGCCCTTCAACCGAAGCCTCAATCCCTATCGGGGCTGCGAGCACGGTTGTGCCTACTGCTATGCTCGTCCCACTCACGAGTATCTTGGATTTTCGGCCGGGCTGGACTTTGAAACGCGGATTCTGGTCAAGGAAGATGCCCCGGAGCTTCTGCGTAAGGAGCTCGCCCATCCGAGCTACAAGCCTCAGCCGATTGCCTTGAGCGGGGTGACCGATCCCTATCAGCCGGCTGAGCGCAGGCTCGAGCTAACTCGACGATGCCTGGAAGTGCTGCTCGAATTCCGTAATCCTGTATTGCTCATCACCAAGAACCACCTGATCTTGCGGGATCTCGACCTGCTTACCGAGTTGTCGCGTTTTAAGGCCTGTCGCGTGGCGCTTTCCATTACCAGTCTTGATTCTGAGCTCTCGCGGAGGCTCGAGCCTCGGGCTTCTCAGCCCCTCAAGCGCCTGGCAGCCATCGAGACTCTGACCGAGGCAGGCGTGCCGGTCGGTGTGATGGCCGCACCCATGATTCCAGGCCTCAACGATCACGAGTTGAGCGCCATCCTGAGCGCTGCACGCCGGAGGGGAGCTCGCTTTGCAGGTTACGTTCCCTTGCGGCTTCCTCACGGCGTCGGTGAGCTTTTTGCTGCCTGGCTCGATGAGCACTACCCTCATCGCAAGGAGAAGGTGCTCAACCGGGTGCGCTCGATGCGGGGAGGCCAGCTGAACGACCCCAACTTTGGCACCCGTTTTCGGGGCGAGGGGCCCTTTGCCGAGCAGATGCTCAGGTTGTTTGAAATTGCAGAAAAACGCAACGATTTCGAGAGCGCCAGGGAGCTTTCCACAGCTGCCTTCCGTAACCCCCAGATCGAGCGCCAGCCTCAACAGCTCGAGCTCTTTTGAGTGCGCGAGGGGCGGGTCTGGCTTTCGTACCATGCTTCAAATCGGCTCAGAATTCGCTCAGGCTCGGCCAGGGCGATCGGAAGACCCAGCGCCTGGCCTTCTATGCCTCCTCCCTGGGCAAGCCAGGCTGATAGCCCGCGCTCGTGACGTAGAGGTCGGGCTGCAGCGGTGATCACCTCGTTGGAGAACATGCTGAGCTCGGTCAGAACGGTGGTCTGAACTGACTGGAATCCGAAGATCGTGGAGGAGAGCTGGTGACCGAGCAGCAGTGCCTCCTCGCGCCCGGTTGGGTCGAAGTCAGTAAGGGCCGCGATGCGCAGGTTGCGAGCCTGGCGACGTAAGAGGTCGCGGGAGATCCATTCGCAGCTGACCAGACTGGGCGGGCCGGCCGAGCAGAAGGCGCTTACCTGGAAACGCTCGCTCAGCTCACGGCAAAGCCAGAACAACTCTTCCCGGTCGGTATAAAAGATCAGTCGGGGTAACTCCCGCCCGATCAGCCGAAAGCGTTCGCGGGTGTCGTATACCTCGAGGTCTTGATAGCGAAAGATGCCCTCCAGTACGAAGGCATCGAAAGCCTCGTCGAGGACGCGTATCAGGTAGCGAGAACGCTCTGTGTCTCCCTCATAGCCCTCGCCCGGCTTGAGAAGCTCGAGCGACTGCCAGAGTGGGCGGACTCTGGTCAACCAGAAGCATCTCAAAGTGCCCCGTACAGGGCGAATCTGCCGGGCCCGAAGCTGCAGGTGGTACTGCCACACCAGAGTGCGCATCAGACGCGCGTCGTTGACATCCCACTCCGGGTTCTCCGCTCGTCGCCGCCGCGGGGTCTGGCCGAATCGCTCCAGGAGTCGGGCCGGACCGAGCTGGTCGAGCTCCGGGGCGGTCAGATCGACGCTGTCTTCCAGCCAATCTAGCTGACGCGAGCTGACCTGCCCAAGACGCCGGTCGGAAAGCTCACGAACCCCGGTCTTGGAGCTGACTTCGGTAACCTTTTCGAGCCATCTGGCATACTTTCCCACGAGCCGGGTTTTCAGTCCGGACAGCCGGCCACCTTCTCGACATTCCAGATGAAAAGGCCTTCGCGAGTGAGTGTCGAAAAAATTCAATTTAGAGCATGTGGCTTCCTGGGAGGATAGAGCAGGGTTGAGCGTCGGGGCATCCGACTTCCTGCAACCGTTAAGGGACACCCCGCGCCGAATCTCCGAATGGAGCGCGAAGACTGTCCTTGGCTACTTGCTTTTTGCAACCCTGCTGGCCATGCTCGGTGGATCTATTGGGGGTGCGATTGGTCTGGCTCGTGCCAAGGGCCCGCTCTGGGGAGTCGGCTTTCTCACGGCCCTGGTTCTGGCCACCGGTGCCTTCGGAGCAATGGCCAACTCGGTCTCTCGAGGAATATTTGCCCGTTCCATCGCCCGTCAGTTCCTCATCACAATCCTCGGAGCCGTGATTCCTGGCTGTGGAGCGGCCCTGTTCCTCGAGTACGTCGCCGGCTCGCCGCTCCTGTACGTTTTGAGTGGAGCCGGGGTGGGTTTCGGGCTCTGTGTGCTCTTTATCCTGTACAAGGCTTTGCAAGACCTTCAAGACGTCAGCGTTGAGCTGAAAGCTCGGACGCTGGCCGATCAAGCTGCCGAGGCTTATGAGAAAGGTGAGCCCGAGGTGACCGAAGGCAATCTGCGGGAAGCGGTGGAGACGGTCGAGCGGCAGGCAGGTTCTCGCAGCAGAACCGTCGTGGCGCTGATCCACTCGCTGGCAAATTTCTACCGTTTACAACGTCAGTTTGTGAAAGCCGAGGCGCTTTACATCCAGGTTATGCCGATCTACGAGCAGACTCTTGGTACCGGCCATCCCACTCTGGGTCGCTTGCTGTTCGATCTGGCCACCTGCTACAGCGCCGAGGAGAATTTCGAGGCGGGCATTCCGGTCGTCAAGCGCGTCCTGGCTATCTGCGAAAAGAACTTCGGCTCCAGCAGCGCCGAATCGGCCCAGGCGGTGAACCTGCTGGCCTTTCTGAGCCTTCTGGCGGGCAAGGACCAGGAAGCACTCGATCTGGCTCGACGGGCTCTGACTATTCAAGAGAAGCTGCTGGGCGGCAAGCATCCCGACGTCTCCCAGACTCTCTCGACCCTGGCCAACGCCTACCGAAAGTTACGCAAGTACTTCGATGCCGAGAACATTTTTAAGCGCATTCTCGATCAGGTCGAATCGGAAGAACGGCCGGAGGCAATCCGCCTGGCTCTGACCTGCCTGGACCTGGCCGAAGTCCGCCTGGGACAGAATAAGGTGGCGGAGGCTGAGCCCCTGTATGGAAAGATACTCCGGATTGTGCAGAGCGAGATCGGCAATGAGCGCGGCATTCTGGAGAAGACGATGGAGGGTCTGCGCGGACTGGTGTCCAGAGCACAGGGCGGGGAGCTTTCCGAGCAGCTGAAGGCGGTTCAACTGGTGGACATCTGCTTGCGAGGCGATCGTTCCGATCTGCGTGAGCTGACCGCCCGGCACCCGGATCTGGTTCGCTGGAAGGACATCTCAGGCTGGGGCGGGCTTCAGTGGGCAGCCTTCGGGGGGCACGACGACCTCGTGCGGGCCCTGATTGAGACGGGAGCCGACTGGAGATCCGGACAGGGGAAGACCATGACCGTCATGGATGTGGCCATCTTCTGGAACTTTGAGCGAGTCATCAAGGAGCTGATCGAAGCTGGGGCTGACTGGAATACTCCCGGCTTGGACGGTCAGGCCCCTCTCCACTGGGCCGCACGCCGCAATCGCGAGCTTCTGGTCGACAAGCTTGTGAGTCTGGGAGCGGATGTCGACCGCAGAGACGACAAGGGTCGTACCCCGCTTCACTGGGCAGCTCTTGGGGGGCATCTCAACACTGCTGTAGCTCTCATCGCCAGGGGGGCGAACACCAGCGTGGCCGACAACTCAGGCCAGACTCCCCTCCATATGGCAGCAGCCAAAGGCTATGTGGCTCTGGTGGAGTGCCTGTTGATCAATGGCTCGGATCCGAACCTGGTCGAGAAGAATCAAAACCTCACGCCTTTGAAGCTGGCCCAGCAATTCGGGCATAAGGAAGCTGTGCGAGCGCTCAAGAAGCACATGAAGCTGCAATGAGTTTCGACGCCATCACGATGACCGAGATCAGCGAGCGCAACGCGCGCGTCAATACTTTCGTACGTTTCAACAAGACCCAGGCCGCTCTAAACGAAGCCTACAAGTTGCGGCTCGACATCCAAACTTCCGGCCTGCAGGGCGGGAAGGCGGCCAATGAGTTGCGCACTATGCTCGACGATCTTGATACCACCATCGACCAGTTGGAGAAGAAGAAGTTTGGCGGACCGGGAAGGTTTCTTTTGAAGGTTCTGCGAGCTTTTCAGCTGATGCTGGAGGGCAAGGAGGAGGAAGACCGGATCGACCTGTAGACATCGTTGCATTGAGCCTGCCACGAATCGTGCATTGGAAACCTGGTTTCCTGAGTATTGTGGTTTTTCACTGGCGATGCGACGAAGTTCAACCTGTTGAGAATTCAACCTGCGCGAGCCCGAGCAACTGCCATGAAAATCGCCTGCTGGAACGTCAATTCGATTCGGGCTCGCCTGGAGCATGTGTTGCGCTGGTTGTCAGAGAGCGGAACCGACGTGCTCTTGTTGCAGGAGACCAAAATTGAGGAGGACCTCTTCCCCTGGGTTGAGTTCGAAGGGCTCGGTTATCGCACGCTCGCCGTGGGCGAGAGGACTTACAACGGGGTCGCCATTGTGAGCCGATTTCCCACTTCCGAGGTGGTGCGCAGCTTGCCTGGTGACCCGTCAGATGAAGAGGCGCGCTTTCTGCAGGCTACGATCGATGGGCGACTCAAGTTGGTTTCCTGCTACGTCCCAAACGGCGTTTCTGTCGGTAGCGAAAAGTGGGAGTACAAGCTGGCCTGGCTGCGGCGACTGCGAAGCTACCTCGAGAGGTTTACTCCCGACGACCGCTTGTTGCTGGGTGGGGACTTCAACATTGCGCCTCAGGACATCGACTGTTATCGGCCTGATATCTGGGCCCAGAGCGTGCTCTGCCACCCATCTGGTCGGGCCGCATTCGATGCTTTGAGGCAGTGGGGTCTTCAGGATCTATTTCGGTCGCATCATGCCGAGAGCGGTCGCTACAGTTGGTGGGACTACAGCCCCCGCACCTTCAAGAAGAACGACGGGCTTCGCATCGATCATCTCCTGGCCTCGCCCGCAGTGGCCAGGCACTGTACCGATTGCGATGTCGACACCGCGCCACGGGGCTGGACCCGGCCGTCCGACCATACCCCCGTCTGGGCCGTTCTGGAGCTTTGAAGGAACTGGCCCCGGACTCAAGGAACCAGCGAAGGCCTATCGCAAAACGCTGAACACATGAGAAACGAGGAAGCTTCCATGCCTCAGTCTGCATCCTCCATCAACGTTGCCGCCGTGCAAGGCGAGGTCGCCAAGCACCGCGAGGATATTATCAAATTCATGCGCGAGATCTGCGCCATCCCTTCTATGCGCTGTCAGATCAAGGAGGTCGGTCTGCGCATCGAGGCGGAGATGAAGAAGCTGGGCTTTGACAAGACCTGGTTTGACTCTATGGGCAACATCGTTGGACAGATCGGAGACGGTCCCCGCAAGATCGTGATGGACAGCCATATTGACACAGTGGATGTCGGCGACCCCGCAGAGTGGAAGTGGGATCCCTTCCAGGGAAAGGTGGAAGACGGAATCCTGTATGCCCGGGGAGCCTGTGACGAGAAGGGCAGCACCCCGGGCATGGTTTACGGTCTGGCAATCGCCAAGAAGCTCGGGCTGCTCGACGGTTGGACGGCCTACTACTTCGGCAACATGGAGGAGTGGTGTGACGGAATCGCCCCCCACGCCTTTGTTGAGCATGAGGGAATTCGACCCGATTTCGTGATTGTCGGCGAGCCGACGAAGATGCTGGTCTATCGTGGCCACAAGGGTCGCGTGGAGATGAAGGTCGTGGCCAAGGGCAAGAGCGCTCACGCTGCTTCCAACCATCTCGGCGATAACGCGGTCTACAAGGTTTTGCCGATTATCGACGCTATTTCGAAGATGGAGCCGCAACTTGGTGACCACGAATTTCTCGGCAAGGGTAAGATCACCGTCAGCGACGTGCACGTAGTTACTCCGAGCTTAAATGCCGTGCCCAACGAGTGCACCGTTTACATCGATCGCCGGGTCACCTTCGGGGAATCGGCCGAGGAGGCCATCGAACAGGTGCGTCGGCTGATTCCTAAGGAGAACCTGGCCAAGGGCGACATCACCGTGGAAATGCTCTTCTACGACGATCCCAGCTACACAGGCTTCGTCTTTCCGGTGGACAAGTACTATCCGGCCTGGGCTCTCGACCCCGATCATCCGCTGGTCGAGGCGGGACAGAAGGCACGTGATCTCATCGGCTACGAGCACGCCGACAGCAGCAAATGGAGTTTCTCCACTAACGGCACCTACTGGATGGGCAAGGCCGGCATCCCTTCGATCGGATTTGGCCCAGGCGATGAGGTGACCGCTCACACGGTGCTCGATTCGGTGAGTCTGGACGATGTGGTCAAGGCCACCGAGTTCTACGCCGTGGTCTCGGCACTGATCCCCTGACAGACCAGATGATCTGGCATTGCTCCGGGCTTCGGCCCGGGCTTGCGAGCCCGACCCGGCGCTGGCATACCTGCAGAAGCCCGGTCGGGTTTTTGTTTTAGAATTACCGTACCAAGAAGAGGGAGGTTTTGAGGCTTTGTCCAGGGCGAAAGAGGATTCAGGGCCTGGAGTCCTTCCCGGGCTCAAGTTCATTTTCTGGCTTGTCGTCGTCATCGTGGGGCTGGTCGCAGCCATGATTTTCAAGCCCTTCTCGGTCGTGCCGGCCGGTCACCGCGGGGTTGTGTTCAACACCTTCTCGGGGGTCGATACCAAGAAGAACCTGGGCGAGGGACTGCACTTCATGATGCCCCTGGTTCAGAGCATTCATTCCATGTCGGTTCGAGTAGACAAGCGCCAGATGGAGGCCTCGGCCGCCTCCAAGGACCTGCAGCAGGTGACGGTTCAGGTGGTGATCAACTACCACCTCGATCCGGACCGCGTCGCTCTGACCTTTCAGCAGGTAGGCGACGAGTATGGAGCCAAGCTGATTGAGCCGTCGGTGCAGGAGAGCATCAAGGCCGTCACTGCTGAGTACAACGCTACCGATCTGATCGCCAAACGCCCCGAGGTCAAGAACAAAGCCCAGGAGATTCTGACCTCCAGGCTGGAGAAGTTTCATATCCTGGTGGATGACT
>CAYYHB010000030.1:0-34009 GCA_964471395.1 uncultured Burkholderiales bacterium
AAGTCTCGCCTGATTCGCCTCCGGTGCGGTAGATCTGCATCTTCTCGTCCGGGGTGGGGTGGAAGGGCGGGTTGGCGGTGATCAGATCGAAGCTGTCCCCGGCCACCGAGTCATAGAGACTGCCCTCACGGATCTCGGCCTGGTCGTCCACCTGGTTCATGGCCAGGTTAATGCGCGCAAAGTCGATGGCTCGCTTGTTGATGTCGGTGCCGATGACGTGCTGGCCGTGGCGAGCTCCATTGATGACGTGCACCCCGCTGCCTGTGCACAGATCCAGCACCCGTCCCACCTGGTGGCTGCGCGGGGTGACCCGGGCCAGCAGATAGCTGTCTTTGCCAAGCTCGTAGACGTGGCTGGGCAGGCGGATGGGGCTCATGAGCCTGTCGGTGAACACATAGGCCCCCTCGCACGGGTAAAGATCCACCTGGGCGAATATCTCGCCATCGCGCTCCTCGAGCAGTTTGCGGCGCAAGAGCAGCGCGGTCTCCTCGACGCCCAGGGCGCGCTCCACCTTCTCGCGCTTGAGGCCCAGGTTGAGCAACCAGAGCACAATCATGTCGTGCCGGGGCGTGTCCGCCCTCTGGCAGCGCCACAGATACCCGGGGATCTCGGGCCAGCTCAGAAGGCAGACATCGGTAACTTTGACGGCCTCGCGGATGCCCTCTTCGTCGTAGCCGATCGCTTTCATGCGCTCGGGCAGGAAGCTCAGCTCCTGGCGGTCTTTGGGGGAGGGCCGCATGAATACGACCCGGCTCTTCATCAGGTCTCCAGCTTGCATAGTCGGGCTGTTCGCTCCTCCCAGGGAGAGGCCCTGGCGGGGGAGAACCCCGGCCTATGAACCGAGCCACCCGAAAGCGAGTCCAGCGCCTGCTCGAGGAGGCCGAGCGCGAGCTCGAGAGCTCTCCGGGGGAGGACCTGGCCTCGGTAGCCAGCCGGGTGGACCTGCGGCAATACGCCCTGACCCTGGCCCTGCTTTCGGCCGGAGAGCCCGGCCCGGAGATGGCCCGGGCCCTGGCCCGCGAGTTGCGCGAGGCCACCATGCAGGCTCATCAGGACGGCCTCGAGCTGGTTACCCCCGAAGGGCGCGCCCGCGTGGCCTGCAAGGCCGAGTGCACCTGGTGTTGCCGCGAGCCGCTCCAGGTCAGCCCGCTGGACGCGCTGGGGGTGGCTGACCACCTGCTCGCCCAGCGCGACCGCTGGATGCTGCGCCTGGCCACCTATGAGCTGCCCGATCGCCGCTCGGCCCAGCTCAAGAAGATCACCACCCCCTGCCCCTTCCTGGGTGACAACAAGCTGTGCCAGGTCTACGAAGCCCGCCCGGTGGTCTGCCGCGCCTTCCACTCCACCGACGTGAGCGTCTGCCGTCTGCGCGTGGAGCGAGCCGACGGCAATCGCACGGTGCCCATGCACCTGGAGTGGTACGGCTTCACCGGCCTGCCTCTGGAGGGGGCTCACCGGGCCCTGGACGAGGCCGCCGTGGATCGCCGCCCGGTGGTGCTCGGCCCGGCCGTGGCCTTGCTCTTGAGCGACTTCGCCGGGGTTACCAGCCGCTGGCTGGCCGGGGAGCCGGTCTGGGGAGACGTGGCTGTGCTCTAGGTTCGGGCCTCCGGGACCGGGTGATCGAACGCGTTGCTCGCGCACTGTCTGAGCGTTAGCCTCTCGTTCACACCCCCGCAGGTGCCCGGACATACAATGCGCTCGATGCAGCTCTCAGGCCTGGGGGACCGCTGGGAAGTCTCCATCCGCGCTACCCACAATCGCGGAATGGAGAGCTTCGTGCCTCCCACCCGGGGCGAGGGAGCGCAGGTCGAGCAGCTGGTGCGCGAGCTACGCGACGTGGCCGAGGGTCATGGAGACCTGGAGGCCGCCCGGGAAGATGCCGAGGCGCTCGACCTCGAGCTCATCGAGCTCGAGCGCCACCTGCTGTTGCAGGATCAGAGCTCGCGCGGCTGGGGCACGGCGGTGTTCCGGCGAGGAGAGTCCACCGGCCTGCTCGTGGAGGTACCGCACCCGGGTTCGGATTATCGCACTCCAGAGCTGGGACTGCGTATGTTCGAAGAGAGCCTGGCCGATGTCTATCTCCTGAGCGGCACCAACCGTTACAACCGGGCCGAGCCCTCGCTCGAGCAACCGACTCGCCGCCTCTCCGATGCCGCTCATTCCGGGGCGACCTTCTTTCACGCCGCTCACTGCGGCCTGGTGGAGCCAGGCGATCGCGTGCTGCAGATCCATGGGTATGGATCCGAGCCGGGTGACCCCACCGTGGTGCTCTCCGATGGGCTCGACGACGGGCGCGATCCCCCCGTCCTGACCCGCCTCGCCTCCGAGCTCGAGAAGTCGGGAATACCTTCGCTGATCGCCGACTTTGAGAGCCCGCTGGGCAAGCGGTTGGGTGGTAAGACCAACCTGCAGGCGCAAGGGAGAGAGGCGAGCTTCCTGCACATGGAGGTCAGCGAAACCGCCCGACGCAGCCTGGATCCGCGCCTCGTGCGGGCCGTGGCCGAATGGGCGGGGGAGGAATTTTCCTCCTGCCCGGCCAACCAGCGCTGACTTTCCCCATTCAGAGGAGTCTAAGCATGCGCAATCTATCCCGACTTTTTCTCGTCCTGCTGGCGGCCACGCTGTTTGCGGTCGGCTGCGGCGGTGACTCGACCAACACCGACACACCCAATTTGAATCAGGTTGGAGACATCGGGCTGCAGTTCAGCACCAATGGCTCGTCGGTCCAGGCGCGCTTTTCCCAGGCCGCCAGCTACCGCGTCGCCATCCTGATCCCCGGCACCCTCACCCAGTTGGTGCCCACGCTTCCTTTCCAACGGATCGACGGACCCACCCAGACCGTGCTGGTCCAGGATATTCCCGCAGGCACCGTGGAGCTGGTGCTCGAAGCGCTCGACGGGGGCGGTAACATCGTGGGCCAGGCACGAGCCAGCAACGTGGTGGTCAACGCTGGCCAGACCACCCTGGTGAGCAGCTCCATGCTGCAGGGCTTCGGCGTCTCGCAGGGGATCGACTTCACCGGTCAGGATACCGGTGGGGATGGAGAGCAGACCCTGACGGTTGAGGTCTCGGCCGGCACGACCCCTACCTACACTTTTACCGGCAGCCCGGTGCGCGACGTCTCGGTGGTGCGGGTCAACGATCCTAACAATCCGCAGGACGTGACCCCGGTCTGGGTGGCCACCTCGGTGGACGTGGACGCCATCAACTCCCCGGTGGTGCATGGGCCGCTGCCCGCGGGCGCCACGGTGCTCGCCGTCAACGCCGAGCCGGTGCTGACGGCCGGGCAGCTTTACCGCGTCAGCGTCGTGAAGCTCAACGGCGAGTTCGGTTTCGCCGAGTTCACCCCCTGAGCGCTGTTCCCGTAAGGGAGCAGCTTTCCGGAAGCCCTCGGTCGCAAGACCGGGGGCTTCTACCTTTCAGGTGGCCCTGATCGGGTCGGGCACTTCCAACTCCCAGGAGGGCGCGAGGGCCTCCCGGCGAGTTGACCCGCATTCTTTCTGCAAGTGGCTCCGATTTTGTGTAGTTCCAAATCAGAAGTTTGGAGCTACACAAACTTCCAGGGACTCTGCGTTGACAGGCAGCCATCCACGTGCGAACTGGCGCACAGTCTCCCTGGAGAGCGGCTCTGGCTTGTTGTAGTGCAAAGTCAGGAATTGGATCTACGCGAACTTCCAAGGGTTTGCGAGCGTGAGAGCACCCATCTGGGAGCGATTGGAGCAGCAGTCGCATGGAAGTGGCTCTGATTTTATGTAGTGCAAAGTCAGCAGTTTGACACTACACGTACTCCGAGGACTCTGCGCGACAGGGGCAAGGCCAGGTTTCAATGGCCGGCGGTCCACCTGCGGGTTCAGTCCAGCTTGCGCCCAGCCCAGGCGCCGGCCCGGGCCAGGGCCAGTGAGCCCAGCGTCATGCCTGCAAAGCGCCCCAGGAAGGCGCCTGTGACGGCGCCGGCCGGACCCAGCACCAGGCCACCCAGGGCGGCTCCGGCCAGCTTGCCGGCGTGGCCTCCCAAGATCGTGCCGGCAGCTCCGCCCAGCACTCCGCCGCCGACCACCTTGGCCAGGAAGACCTTGTCGCCGCCGGTCAGGTCGTAGCTCGAAGCGATGCGCTTCTTGCCCAGCTGCAGGGCTGACCAGCCGCCCAGGCCCAGGGCCGCGCCGCCTGCCGAGCCCCAGAACGAGCCGGCCATGGCTCCTCCCACGCCTCCCAGAGCGCCTCCGATGGTGGCGCCCAGGAACATGCCGGCCGTGGTGCCGCCGATGACGGCCAGCACGCCGCCCAGGTGCTCGGTGGGAGGCTCGCCCCCCGAGGCCGAGACCCGGCTCATGTCCACGCCCGAGGCGGCCAGCTCCGAGCCGATGGCGCTGCACATCATGCCGACCGGCCCGGCTGCGGTGGCCAGCACGCCGCTGCCGATGCGGTCGGCCTGCTCGGCCTTGAGCTTGCCGTCGGCCACCAGGCCTGCCAGCACGGCGTGGGTGGCTCCCACCGCCAGGGCGCCCGGGGCTCCCCCCGGGGCCATCAAGAGCAGGCCGCTGGCCAGGTTCATCTTGCCGTGGAACTTCTGCTGGGCGTCCCCTGCGATCAGCCCCGCCTCCAGCCGGCGGGCGCCGCGGTGGATCTGGGCGGGAGCGATCAGCGCGCCGGCCAGCTCCAGGGCGTTGCGAAGGTAGGGAGCCGCCTCCAGCGCCTGGCCGACGCTCTTGCCCGCTTTGCGAACGCCGGGGCGCTCGGTCCACTCGTCCGCCAGCCCTCGCTGCGATAGATCGTCCAGCACCCGGAACTTCTCCGGGGTGACTTTGGCCAGCTCGGCCCGGGAAGCGGGGCTCATGTGGTAGTGGGCGTGGGTCTCGGCGAAGTCCTCCATGCGGTTGGTCTGGGAGTAGTCGGTGAGGAAGGGGCCTTTGCCGAAGGGCCCCAGCAAGCTGTGGGCGCCCAGCGGGCCGAAGCCGCGCACGAAGTCGCGCGAGTGGCCTACCTCGTGGCTGATCAACTCGTGGTGGAAGTCGTAACCCCAGGTCATGGCGTCGCGGTCGAGCAGCAGGCGGGTCTGCGAGAAGGTGGGGTGGGCGATGCCGATGGCTCCGGTGCGCTCCAGGCCTGGCACCATCTGGATCGTGGAGGCGCTGGTCACCGAGCTCATGGGCAGCCGGTCGAGCGAGTTCATGATCAGCTCGCGCTCGGCACCGGTGGCGCCCACCAGGGAGGGGTAGGCGAACTTGGGGACGGCGCGCAGAGCTGCTCCCAGGCCCAGGGCGCCGTCCAGCAGGCCGCTGGAGGGGGCGGCGGTGCGCTTGGAAGAGAGGTGCTTCTCGAGGTAGTAGGCTCCCAGGCAGGTGGCCCCGCCCATCAGGGCGCTGCCGCCGGTGAGCACGTAGACGTTGGCCGTCGAGATGGCCAGAGGAGCGAAGATGGCGGCGCCGATGGCCATGCCGACGAGCTGGCCGGCGTAGGCGGCCGAGCCCACCCGCAGGTTGACCAGCGACTTGGCCTGCAGATCCTGAAGCCACGTTCCAATGCGCTCGGAGCGGTCGGGTGGCTGGTCCTGGGTCGAGACGCGCTCGGCCGGCGCCGCGGGTGCTGGCGGTGGGGCAACTGGCTGCGAGCGCCGGGGGGCGCTCGCCAGTCGAACGGTCTGGATCTGCATGGCTGGGCCTACTTTAGGAGACGGCCGGTTCGGGGACATTGACAACTTGTTACACCCACGCCCGCGCCCTGTTGTTTACACCAGTTCGCTAGGACCTTGCCGAGGCTGTGGCTATCCTGAGGTAGTGAAGATCTCCGCCCAGCTGCACGAGACCTGTCGCTTTTTCGGCCTCGACCCGCGCGAGGTGGCCGAGCGCGAGCATCTCGACGTGATCGTGTCGCTGCCCGACCAGGCCTCCTGCGATCGGCTCGAGCGTCGCTGCTCCGATGAGCTCGGTCTTGAAGTGCAGGAGAGACTGCCGATGCTGCAGGGCTTCAGCACCCGGGTCGATCATGACGATCTGGAGCTCCTGCGCGACGAACTGCCCGCTGGCTCAGTGGTTGCACTGGATCGACCGTTGACCTTCATGCCCATGATCGACGACTCGGACGTGCTGCCCCTCGATCCGCCCCTGGAGACCGCCTTCCAGCCTGCTCTGCCGGGCATCGAGAAGGTGCACGAGCAGGGTTTTACCGGCAAAGGGGTCACGGTGGCGGTCATCGACTCGGGCCTTTATCCCCACCCCGACTTCAAGGAGCGCATCAAGGATTGGGTGGACTTCACCACCGACCGCAAGCCCACCCCGGTCGATCCGGTCGGCCACGGGACCAACGTGGGCGGCATTCTGGCCGGCAACGGCAAGCTGAGCGAAGGCAAGATCAAGGGAACCGCCCCGGAAGCGAGCCTGGTGGGAGTGCGCATCGGCTCGGTGCGGGAGGCCATCGCCGGCCTGCAGTGGGTGATCGACAACAAGGACCGTCTCGGCATCCGGGTGGTCAACCTGTCGCTGGGCGACGAGGCGCGCCTGACCTTCAAGCAAGACCTGTGGGCTCAGGCCACCCGCAAAGCCATCGAGGCGGGCCTGGTGGTGGTGGTGGCGGCCGGCAACGAGGGTCCGGGTGCAGGCAGCATCAGCACTCCGGGAATCCTGCCCGAGGCCATCACGGTGGGCGCCTACGACAACCACAAGACCCCCGACCCGGCCGACGATACCATCGCCCGCGACTCGAGCCGGGGCCCCACCGCCCATGATCATGTGGCCAAGCCCGACCTGGTGGCGCCGGGCGTTCAGATTTTCGGAGCCCTCAGCCCGGGCTCGCGCAAGGACAATCCCGAGCGGCCGCGCATCGCTCGCAACTATTACGCCGAATCGGGCACCTCTCAGGCCACCCCCCAGGTCGCCGGCCTGGTGGCCTGCCTGTTGCAGGCCAATCCGGCCCTGAGCCAGGAGTCTCTCAAGACGATTCTCCAGCAAGCGGCCGTCCGCTCGGTGCCGGGCGGAGAGAACGATCAGGGAGCTGGCCTGGTGCACGCCGACCGGGCCCTCGAGCTGGCCCTGCAAGCCCGCACCTAGCTCCCTGCAGGCTGCTCTGACCTCTCTGTGGAACTCTTCCATGGGCATGGCTTGCCTTGCTCGGCGATTCTGCTTATACTACCCGAAGTTTCAATGGGGGAGTCTCGCCCCTTCGGCCCGGTCGGACATTTGGAAAATTTGTTAAGCGATCTTTCAGAGGACGGTGCTACCATTCAGGAAGCTGCGATAGGCGTGCAGCCCAGGAACTTGATAGAGGAGCCCAAGTCATGACGAACAACGTGCAGAACCTCGGCCACATTCCCGTGTCGGCGTCGGGAGGTGGGGCTCCTCGACCCGCGGCCGACCAGTCGCCGCCAGAGGTGAAGGATCAGGTGCTGCTCGGTCAGGACCCCAATCCTCCTTACACGCAGAAGCTGGTCGTCACCATGAATGTGGACGCGAAGCTGCTCCAGCCCGACGCCTCAGGCAATGCTCCCATCTCCGGCCTCGAGCCCGTCTTCATCCCCAAGGCCGAGGTCCCCAGTCACGATCCCAGTCACGTTCCCACCGGCGTGAACGGCCAGTTCGCACCGGCCGGCGGCGATCTGCTGGTGGTGCCGGTTCCTCCCCACCAGCCCAACGCCAAGTTCATCGCTGTCCCCATCGAAGTTCCCAACGAGCTGCTCGAGCCCACCGGCAAGACCCTGCCCGACGGCACCCCGGCTCGCGGCGTGGACGACTTCGACGCCCGCCTTGTTCCCCATGACGCGGTGGTCAAGAAGCCCTCCGACTACCACAACGATCTCAAAGAGGCCTATGACGGCGGCAAGAACGATTACCTGCCCCAAGGCTACACCCGCGTGGTGGCCAACTCCAAGGGCGGCCAGATCCTGGAGATGACCGGCGGCATGGTCTCCAAGATCGGCACCGTGGGCAGCGGCTTCGGCAACATGGTCCTGGCTGGCTGGAACAGCTGGATGAGCCTGGCCACGGCCGGCACCCTGGCCGGCATCGGCGGCGCCATCGGTGTGCTGGGCGCGCTGGACCAGATGAAGAAGATTTCCAACGAGAAGGGCCGCCTGGAGTATCTCAAGCAGAACTACGACGCCGGCGAGACCCGCCAGTCTCTGCTCAACGACGCTCCCGAGGCGGGCGGGCGCTACATCGAGGCCCTGAAGGGCAAGTACGAGGCCGAGCATGTGCTGCTCCAGCCCAAGAGCGAGCTCAAGCAGTATGACGACATCGTGGCCCAGGGCGAGAAGAAGAATGAGAAGGGCAAGCTCAAAGAAGGCGAGATCGCCCAGCTCGAAGCGCTCAAGAAAGAGCGCGAGGGCGTCGAAGCCAAGGTCAAGGCCCTGGAAGCCAAAGTGGCTGAAGCCGCCAAGACGGTGGAAGCGGCCCGGGCCCAGCTGCCGCCCGAGAAGGCCGCCAAGTTTGATGAGGCAGTGGCCAGGCTGGCCCCCAACCTCCAGCATTACGAAGCCAGCCGGGGTGATCAGATGAGCCTGCCCCAGGCCATGAGCAAAGCACTCGATGCCGAAGGTGTGGGAGCGGTGCCGATGCAGACCATGCGCGGCATCCAGAACGTGCCTCTGGAAGAGCAAATCAAAGCCCAGGACACCCAGCTCAAGGTCCAGGGTGTCTCAGCGATCGCCAGCGGGCTGGGAATGGCCTGCGGCATCATGGCCACCGTGGGCATTGGCTGCCCGCCGCTTCTGGCCGCGGCCGCCGTGCTGCTGCCGCTGACCGGCGTCGTCCTGATGGTGGGCAAGCCGCTGGCGATGCTGGGCAAGATGCTCTGGAACAAGTGGTTCAACAAGGACCAGACCCCTACTCCCGAGCGGGCCGTGCTGGGCGAGAAGGCCAAGCCCGAAGGGCCAAAAGAGCAGGCGGCCTGGGACAAGTCGATGGGCATCCGGTCCGACTTGATCAAGGCCGACCCGGGCAACGCCGAAGGCTACTTCAAAGCCCTGCACAACCTCGAGCAGACGCGCATGGCGGCGATGACCGCTCCCAACCCCGAAGCCGCTGGCAAGGCCCAGGCCGAGAACCAGAAAGCGGCTCTCGAGCTGAAGCAGTTCCAGGAGGCGCTGGACAAGTCGGCCCCCGGTCAGGTGGCCGCCTTCAAGCAGTCGCTGGCCGACCTCAACGACTGCTGGGCCGAGCGCCGCGCCGACGAGGCGCTGCAGCAGCAGAGCTACAAGGACATTCTGTCGGCCGGCGTGGTGACGCGCTCGGCTTCCAACCTGAGCCTCACCGAGGCCCAGACCCAGCGCGTGCTGACCAACCTGATGCTGGCTGAGTTCGGCCATCAGGAAGCGGTTGCGACGGTCCAGTCGTGGCAGGGCGGGAATGCTTCCCAGACGCCCGAGGCGCGCATGGCAGCCGTGCTGATCCAGACCTCCAAGGCCCTCGAGCAGAGCGCGGACCCCAACAAGGTCGTGCAGGTGGCCACCAATGCCCCGCCTCCTCCGGCCGCTCCGACCGCACCGGTAGCCCCCGCTCCCGCTCCGAACGAGCAGCAGCAGGCCGCTCCGGTCGATCCGGCTCAGGCCCGGGCTCAGCTCGAGCAGCAGATGGTGGGGCTGGTTACCGCCGCCATTCAGGGCAATGTTCAGGCCGACCAGCAGCTGACCGCGCTGCAGCAGCAGGCCACGGCCGGCGACGCCGGCGCTCAGGAAGCCTTCCAGATCGCCCAGGCCGTCATCGGCGAGATCGCCTCCAACGCCAAGAGCGTGGTCGATGCGGCTTCGCCCGAGTTGCTCAGCAAGAGCAAGGAAGTATCCGACGGACTGAGCAAGGGAGATCAGGCGGCCCAGCAGACCCTGCAGGGCCTGATGGCCGCGGCTCAGGCCAACAACGAGGGCTCGGCGGCGGCTCAGCAGCAGCTGCAGGTCATCGACGCGCTCTACCTGTGCCAGCGACTGAACATCCCCGTGGGGGCCGCCGAGCCGGCTGCGCCCGCCCAGCAGCAGGCCTGAAGCTCGCCGGGTTGATCAAGAAAGGGCCCTTCGGGGCCCTTTCTGCATTTGTGGCTGCGGGCGTCGGGCAGGGGCCGAGGGGGCCGTCCTTTTACCGGCTGCCCCGGCGTTACCGGTCCCACCGGGCGGTATACCGCCTGCTCAGACCGGTAATGGGGTGGGCCCGGTAGACCTCAGGCCAGCGCCTGGAGTTGCTCGGGGTCGATGCTCAGCTCTTCCGTGACCTGGCCGGCGGCGGTGAGAACGGCGCGCTGCTCGTCGAAGCTGTAGACGAAGCGCAGCTCCTGGCTGGTGCGTCCGAGCAGAATGAAGCGGGCCTGAATGTCGGTGGGCTTGAGTGCGTTCCAGCCGCTGCCGAGCACTTGCTGGGGCTCGCACGCAAGGGGCTGGCCGACCAGATAGTGGCGCGCCAGGGCCAGGAAGCGCGGGTCCTCCAGCGAGAGCAAGGCTCGATTGGCGTGCTCGTTCCAAAGACGCGCTGCCGTCTCTTGAGTGAACCGGGTGCTGAGGAAAACCGAAGCCGCCATGAACCCCTCCGGCCGCATCATGTCTTGATCACGGCACTTGTTAGGAAACCTAAACATCTGTCCTGAAAAAATCCTTAAGAGTTTCTTCCACAGATGTTCACAGGCAGTTCACCCCTCGGGCCCCCCGGGCCGCTAGGATAAGCCCCGGGACCGTATACCACCGAGGAGCCAATTCCGTGACCATCCGGGATGTCGCAAGTCTGGGTCCGAGCCTGAGCAGGCCGCGTCCGGCAGTTGTTGCCGACGGCGGAGCCCTGCCCCAAGATCGCGCTGATCTTGGGGGGCCGGTGCCCACGGAGTTGGGGGGGAAACCGAGCTATACCACCCGCCTGCAGGCCATGCTGGTGGCCACCGAGTCCGAGTCCATTTCACTTGCGCCCAAGTTGGCCGAGCACCTGGAGGGCGAGGTTCTGGTCAAGATGAAGCCCGGCCAGAGCGTGGGGTCCATCGAGGACTTCGCGGCCGAGTATGGGGCGCGTGTGATCGAGCGGATCGATGTGCCCCCGTCTATGATGCAGGCCTTCGGGGGCGACCTGGTACGGATGGTCATGCCCGAGGGGATCAATACCGCCCAGGGCATCGCCGTGCTGAGCAAGGATGTGCGGGTCAATTATGCCTGCGCCAATGATGTTCTCAAGCACCTGGACGAAGGCGGGCAGCTCATCCCCAACGATCTGGACCCCAAGCTGTGGGGCCTGCACAACACCGGCCAGGAGAACGGCACGCCCAACGCTGACATCAACGCGCCTGAGGCCTGGAACATCACCACCGGCCAGCGCGAGGGCGGTCCGGTCATCGCCGTGGTCGATACCGGCATCAACTACGGTCACAACGATCTGCGTGCCAACGTGTGGGTCAACCCGGGCGAGATCCCCGGGGACGGAATCGACAACGACGGCAACGGCGTCATCGACGACGTGCACGGCTACAACGCCATCAACGGCACGGGCGACCCCAACGACGACCACTCCCACGGCTCGCACTGCATGGGCACCGTGGCCGCCGAGGGTAACAACAGCCTGGGGGTGGTGGGCGTCAACTGGCAGGCCCGGGTGATGGGCGCCAAGTTTCTCTCGGCCCAGGGCTCGGGCAGCACCGCCGACGCCATCAAAGCCATCCTCTACTCGACCCGCATGGGAGCGCGCATCACCTCCAATTCTTGGGGTGGCGGGGCTTATAACCAGGCCCTCTACGACGCCCTGAAGGCCTCTCCCGCGCTGCACATCTTCGCGGCCGGCAACAGCTCCAACGATAACGACAAGCGGGCCAGCTATCCCTCGAGCTACAACCTGGACAACATCGTGGCCGTGGCCGCCACCGACAAGAACGACCGCATGGCCGGCTTCAGCAACTGGGGACGCACCAGCGTCGACCTGGGGGCGCCCGGCGTCAACATCTACTCCACCGTGCTCGGTCAGGACTACAAGCTGTTCAGCGGCACGTCCATGGCCACGCCCCACGTGGCCGGGGTGGCCGGGCTGATCGCCACCGCCTACCCCGGGGCCAGCAACGCCGAGATCAAGGCCCGCTTGATGAACGGGGCCGACAAAGTGCCGGCCCTGAATGGCAAGTGCGTCACGGGTGGACGGTTGAATGCCTTCAGCTCGCTCGACAATGATACTGTGGCCCCGGCCGCGCCCGAGGACCTGCGGCCCGCCCAGGTGGGCGCCAAGGCCGTCAGCCTGACCTGGACCGCGACCGGCGATGATGGGCTGGAGAAACGGGCTTCGGGCTACCTGCTCAAGGTCTCCGAGCAGCCCATCACGGACGAGGCCAGTTTTCTGGCCGCCCGCACCGTGCCCACCGGTACTCCGAGCGAGCCTGGCACGGCCGAGCGGGTCACGGTAGGATTGATCCCCTCCTCCAGCGAGCGCACTCTGTATTATGGCCTCAAGGTCATCGACAACGTGGGCAACTCTTCGCCCCTGGTTACCGGAGAGACTGCCGTGCCGGCAGCCCGGGTGGCCTTCGAGGACCGCATGGAGGGTGATGCCTCGGCCTGGACCCCGACCGGGCTCTGGGGCCGGGTGGAGTGGGAAGGCAACGGGCGGGTCTGGACCGATAGCCCCGACATTCCCTACCAGAACGATTCCAACACGACGTTGAGCTCCAGGTCGATCTCGCTGGCTGGCATTCAGGGCGCCACCTTGCTCTTCGATGCTCGCTACGAGATCGAGTCGGGCTTTGACTTCCTTAACGTCGAGGTATCCGAGAACGGGCGCGACTGGACCACGATCGGGCGGCTGACCGGCTCGCGGGAGTGGCATACCCAGCAGATGGACCTGTCCAACTACGACGGAAAGGATGTCCGCATTCGCTTCCGGATGCACGCCGATGGCTCTATCAATGCCGACGGCTTTTACCTCGACAACGTGGTGGTGGCGGGCGATCCCAAGCCGACTCCGCCAGAGGGATAGTCTTGATTCGTGTCGAATCGACACGATGTGAAGGTCTTCTATTCCGCCAGGCAGAGTGTCTCTGAGAACGCGTCCTTCAGCCCCTCGGCCGGTAAGCCCAGGAGGTTGGTGGAGCAGTGGCTTCGTCGTTATCCCATCGAGCTCATCGAGCCTGAGCCGGTGACGGCCGAGGAGTTGTCATTGGCCCACGACCCGGAGTACGTGCGCGAGGTGCTGGCCTGTCGGCGTCACAACGGCTTCAGCAACACTTCCCGTGAGATCGCTGATTCGCTGCCCTACACCACCGGCTCGCTGGTCTCGGCCGTGCGCCACGTCGTCGAGAACGGGGGAGCGGCCTGCTCGCCCACCAGCGGCTTTCATCATGCCTGTTACGCCAGTGGGGGCGGCTTTTGCACCTTCAACGGGCTCATGGTGGCAGCCATGCTCGTGCGCGAGAAGGTCGAGCGGGTGGGCATTCTCGATTGCGACTTTCACTACGGCAACGGGACCGACGACATCATCGGGCGCAAGCGACTCGACTTCGTGGCTCACCACACGACCGGCAAGAGCGATCACGACCCCGAGCAGTTTTTGCGCGAGCTTCCTGCCATCCTGCGGGACATGAGAGCCGGTGTGCTGATTTACCAGGCCGGGGCCGACGCCCACCTCGACGACCCGCTCGGTGGCTGGATGACCTCTGAGCAGATGAGAAGGCGCGATCGCACAGTGTTCGAGCTCTGCAAGGCCGAAGGGATACCGGTGGCCTGGAACCTGGCCGGGGGCTATCAGGAAGCTTTCCAGAACGTGCTCGATCTTCACCACGCCACCATGGAGGAGTGCCTGGCCGTCTTCGAGCCCGCTCGCACGCCCGAGAACCCGCCCGGCGCGGGAATGCTGGAAGGCATCTGGCCCTGACGGTTACCCGATCTCTCGCAAAGCTCTCCCGTGGGTCTCGCACGTTCCGTGGCACGTTAACATTTCGGTCACAGCCTGCCCGGTCGCCATGCATACACTGGCCCCAACATAGACAGGGGA
The DNA here is from genome assembly GCA_964471395.1 of uncultured Burkholderiales bacterium. Classification (GTDB taxonomy): domain Bacteria; phylum Vulcanimicrobiota; class Xenobia; order Xenobiales; family QWHO01; genus QWHO01. Next base: position 13,923 of record CAYYHB010000030.1, read on the forward strand.
CATCACTACCATGCGCGTTGACCAGATCCAGCCTCAAATGGCCTTCCAGCCTCAGCGAGCCGCCCAGACCGCCGCGCCCGAGCAGGGTCCGGCCGACAGCGTGCAGATCTCGGGCGGCTTCAACCTTCAGTCGGTGCTGGAGGCGAGCCGGGCCGAGGCGGCCTCGCTCGAGCCCAAGCTGCAGGACTACGTGCCCGGCGAGGTGCTGGTCAAGCTCAAAGCGGGAACCTCGTTGCAGGCCATCTCTGGCTTTGCCGCCGACTACGGGGCCAAGGTCATCCACAAGTTCAACGTGCCGGCCGTCATGGCCAAAGAGTTCAACGGCGAGCTGGTGCAGCTGACTCTCCCCGAGGGGATGTCCACCGCCGAGGCCGTGGCCGCCATGGGTCGTGACGCCCGGGTCAGCTATGCCGAGCCCAACTTCAAGGTGCAGGCCTTCGGCAATCCGGGCGTGCAGATTCCCGACGATCTGGTCGAGGAGCAGTGGGGCCTGCGCAATACCGGCCAGAACGGCGGCATCGCGGGCGTCGACATCAAGGCCGCAGACGCCTGGAACATCAGCACCGGCATCAAGGAGAACGGCCCCATCATCGCCGTCATCGATACCGGCGTGAACTACAACCACTCCGACCTGGTCAACAACATGTGGGTCAATCCGGGCGAGGTTCCCGGCGACGGCATCGACAACGACGGCAACGGCATCGTGGATGACATCCACGGGGCCAACACCATCACCAACACCGGCGATCCGCTCGACGACCACAATCACGGCAGCCATTGCGCCGGTGTCATCGGCGCCGAGGCCGGCAACGGCGGCATGGCGGGCATCAACTGGAACGCCCAGATCATGGGCTTGAAGTTCCTGGGCGAGGGTGGGGGAGGAACCACCGCCGATGCCGTCAAGGCTGTGCTCTACGCCTCCGAGAAGGGGGCCCGCATCGTCAACAACTCCTGGGGCGGAGGCCAGTTCAGCCAGGCCTGCCTGGACGCCATGGCCGCCTCGCCCTCGCTGCACATCTGCGCCGCCGGCAACGACGGCTATGACAATGACACCCGCCCCTCCTACCCGGCCAACTTCAAGCTCGACAACATCATCGCCGTGGCGGCGCACAACAACAAGGACGAGCTGGCCGGCTTCTCCAACCGGGGCAACAAGTCGGTCCACCTGGCCGCCCCCGGCGTCAACATCCACAGCACCCTCAAGGACGGCGGTTACGGGCTGATGAGCGGCACCTCCATGGCCACCCCCCACGTCACCGGTGTGGCCGGCCTGATTGCCAGCGCCTATCCCGATGCCGACAACGACGCCATCAAGTCGCGCATCCTCAGCGGGGTGGATCAGATGCCCGAGCGCTACGCCAAGCGCTTGATGACGGGCGGTCGCCTGAACGCCATCAAGGCGCTCGAAGACGACAAGGTCGCCCCGGCCACCCCCGGCAACCTCTCGGCCAGCGCCACCACCAGGGCAGTCACTTTGACCTGGACCGCCACCGGGGACGATGGCATGCGAGGCAAGGCGACCCGCTACGAGCTTCGCTACGCCCGGTCGCCCATCGCGGCCAACTCCGATAGCCCCAAGCCGGGCGAGATCAGCTTCGACGAGGCCACCGCCGTGCGCATCGACGCTCCCAAAGACGCCGGCGCCAACGAGTCGGTCACCCTGGAGATGACCCCCTCGGGCCGCGAGCGCAAGCTTTATTTCGCCCTGCGCGTGGTGGACAACGTGGGCAATCGCTCCGAGACGGCCGTTCAGGAAGTGCGCGTGCCAGCTTCCAAGGTGGCCTTCGAGGATACCGTGGACGCCAGCTCGCCCTTCACCCCTTCGGGCCCCTGGGCCCGCATCGAGGTGCCCGGCCGGGGCGAGGTCTGGACCGACAGCCCCGGCACCGAGTATGGCCCCAAGCGCGACGACGCCATCACCTCTGGCTCCATCTCGCTCAAGGATTGGGCCAACCCGGTGCTGCACTTCGAGGCCAAGATGGATACCGAGAAGGGCTACGACGGCTGCGAGGTCGAGGTCTACGGCAAGAAGTTCTGGGGCGGGCGCAAGTGGCGCTCGCTGGAGACGCTGGACGGGATCCAGGACTGGAAGAACTTCCAGCTTGACCTCTCGGACTACCAGGGCCAGGAAATTCAGCTGCGCTTCCGCTTCCACTCCGATGACTCGCGCCACCGAGACGGGGTGTGGCTCGACAACATCGTGATCACCGGCAGCAAGACCGAGGGCGAGGCGCCCAAGACGGGCTGCTTCTAAATCGCTCGTGACGAGGCTGCTCTACCTGGGCTCGATCCTCTTGAGCGGGGGAGGGAGCCTGTACTTGCTGGGCGGGTTAGACGAGTTCGTGAGGATGTTTGAAGGGATGTCCCTCCAGTTGCCCTTCGCGACCAGGGTGCTGCTTGCCCTGGGGCGTCTGGGCGGGATGTTCGTCAGTGGAGTCGTTCTCGTGGTGGTGGCTCTGAGCGCGCTGGCCTGGAGGAGACCGGGAACTGTCGCCCTCGAGCTTCTGCAAGCGCTCTTGTTCTTTTTTGCCTGCTTCGTCTTGATGGGGATCTACCAGCCTCTTCTGCAGATCCTGGAGAACCTCGCATGAGGCACGCAAGCCTGTTTGGCACAGCGTTGACCGGGCTCGAGCTCGGCTGCTCGTTCTGGATGCTGGCCATCTTTCTCTCGGCTCGGATCGTGGTGAGCAAGGTGGCCAGTGGTAGCGATCCAGCTGTCTCGATCCCCGCCTGGTTCGGCCTGCTCGCAGGCTTGAGCGTGGCCGCTCTGGCTCACAAGCTGGTGTCACCCGAGCGCCGGGGGCTGGCTCGCGCGATCCTGGCCCTGCTTGCCACGCTGGTCTTGCTCGGGGGCCCGCTCCTCTTCGGGCTCGGGATTGATGAAGCGCTCTTGAACGAAACTCCAGTACACTTCGAAGGTCCGGTCTAACACTTGTCCATATCTGCGGGGGCATGGCATGGCCCTGACCGCACCCGGTGAGCGCTTAGAAAGGCTTCTTGACCAGCAGCTCCACGTTGCGATCGGTGGGATTGCCGATCTGGAAAGCCAGCCCTCCCGGCTCGTTCTTGGTGGCCGGCTGGCTGAGGATCTGCGGGTCGTTGGCCGATAGCTCGCGGCTGATCGAGGCCAGGCTGAGCGGGTCGCCCGGAGCGCCGGTCTCGGGCGGAGCGGCCGTGTCCACCAGGGTCGCGAAGATGGACAGGGTGCCATCCTTGTTGTCCACCAGCTCGACGATGCGGGCTTGCTGCGGGAAGTCGATCAGCGAGGGGCTGTTGACCTCCCAGAAGCCGCCCGTGCGCGCGGTCGGGTCTGGGTGGGGGTAGATGCGGCAGTAGTGGGTGTGGCCGTTCAGCCAGGCCACCACGTTGGGATAACGGTGCAGGACCTCTTCGAACTGGCCCCCCAGCATGCGGACCTGGCCGGGATTCTCGGGGTCGGGCAGCGCGTTGTCCATGGTCTCGATGCTGTGGTGGCTGAACAAGATCACCAGCTTGTCCTGGTTGCCCGTCTGGATCAGATTGCCGTTGGCGTCGTAGTAGCGACTGGAGACCTGCTGGATCTGCTGCTCCATCCAGGCCACCTGCTGCAAGTCGATGGAGCCGTTGTTCTCGCCGCCCGGGTTGGTCGTATCCAGCGTCAGGCCGAGAATGCCGGGGGCCGGCTCGAAGGCATAGTACATGTTGCCCGTCTGCAGGTTTTGAGCCGTGAATCCGTGGCCGACCGGCCCGGGTACGGCGGGCGTATTGAGATGTGCCTGAATGAACTCGGTCCTCTGCAGCAGGTGGCGGGTGGGATCGGCGGTCACCTGGCGCGAGGGCGTGCTGGCCGCCGTCCAGTGGCCGATGAAGGCGGGCCAGTCATGGACCGAGTTGATTCCCAGCGGATCGAGGAACTCGGCCAGGAACAGGTCCACGCCGGCGCCTTTCTTGAGGTCCTCGAGCAGTTGGAAGACTTGCGGCAGAGCCAGAATCTTGGTGGTGCTGGTGGCGATCTGGTTGAGCGCCATCTGCGGATTGAGATTGACCTTCTCAGGAAAGTTCCCCTGGAGGAGGTGGTCGTGGTTGCCGTAAGCGCTGTAGTAGGGAGTCTTCAACCCTTCAGCCTGGAAGGTCTGCACCGCCGCGGCCAGCAGGCCAGGGTAGTCGGGAAAGCCAAAGGTCTGTTTGTACTGGTCGGCGGGGCCCGGCTCGGGGTGCCAGTACTCGGCCAGGAAGGGTGGGCTATTGTCCTGGACCCCCTCATAGAGATCCGGGTTTCCGGTCGAGGGGGTGATCAGGCCCCCGTCGAGCAGGGTCAGGAAGCGCTCGAGCTCGGACTGGTGGCGATTGTCGCCGTTGTCGCCGGTAAAGACGGCGCAATCGTAAGGCCGGCCTGTGATCGGCCCGGCCCCGATGGAGTTGATCTGGCGAATCATGGCCTCGGTCACGAAGACTGTCAGCATCTCCTGGGGCCGCCAGGCAGCCTGGAACTCGGTCTTGGGCAAGAACGCGCCCACCAGGTTGCGCAGGAACTCGATGCGCAGGGGGCTCTCCTCGTCGATGATGTGGACGTCGGAGAAGTGAGGCATGCAGAGCAGGGAAACCCGCCGACTCTCGCGATCGGGTTGAGCGGTGGCGCCAAGATCGGTGCGCACGACCTGGGTCCAGGGGGGGCCATAGGTGAGGGTCTTGTATTGCCCCGTGCCGGTGGTGACGATGCTCTGATCGAGCGTGGTCGTGCCGACGAGGAGCAGGATCTCGGGATCGTCGATGCGGGTCACCTGGTCGGGCTGCAGGGTGACATCCTGCTCATGCGTGCCCACCACCTGCTCGCCGTCGAGGTACTCGATCCGGACCCGATTGACGATGGTGGGCACCAGGACCCGGACCTGATTGGCCTTGGGGAGAACGACCGGTCCGAAGACCGCTTGGCCGGTCTGAAATCCGGTGATACGGAAGTGGGTGACCCGGTTGATCACGCCTCGGAACAGGGTGTGGTTGAGCTCGAGAGTCGATGTCGGACCGCCGATGGCGGCGGGAACATCGTCTGAGCCGCCGCAAGCGGCGAAGAGCAGAGTCAACAGCAAAAGCAGAGCGAGGCGCTTCAAAAGAAATTTCTCCTTCCGAGAGTAGGGCGAGTAATGAGAGGAGCGGCCGATTATTTGCAGCCCGAGGTGATTTTCCTTCTTCCCTCAGATGGGGGCTGGCCGGATTTGGTTCCCAAAAGTGGTGTGTAATATTGACACGAACCAATGGCCATGGTAGACTAAGTGTGTTCCCTACGTGAAGCCCTGGAAAGGAGCCCCTCCCTGCCATGCTGCACCTGATCCCCGACCGTCCCGGTGTTTGTCTCGACAGCGAAACCACCATGGATCTCCTGGTCCTCATCACCCCGCCCCGCCCCGCCCGCGCCGAGCACAGGCCCGAGCTGAACCTCTCCCTGGTGCTCGACCGCTCAGGCTCGATGCAGGGCGAGAAGATCGAGATGACCCGCCAGGCCGCCGGAATGGCCGTGCGCTCGCTCGACGACGAGGACCGGGTCAGCGTGGTGCTGTTCGATGACGAGATCGAGACCCTGGTACCCTGCACAAGAGCCACCGCCAGGCACCGCATCGCCCAGCTCTTGAATCAGGTCGAGGTGCGCGGCTGCACCAACCTTTGCGACGGCTGGCGCACCGGCGCGGGCCAGGCCTCCCTGGCCGCCGATCAGACCCGTCTCACCCGGGTGCTGGTGTTGACCGATGGCCAGACCAATCGGGGCGAGACCGATCTCGAGCGCATCTGCACCATGGTGCGCCAGCAGGCCGAGGCGGGGGTGCAGACCACCACGCTGGGCTTCGGGTCGGATTACAACGAGGTCTTGCTGCGAGCCATGGCCGCCAGCGGCGACGGCAACCACTTCTTCGTCGAGACGCCCGAGGAACTGGCCGAGTTCTTCAAGCTCGAGCTGGAGGGCCTGGCCACCACCCAGGGCACTCAGGTGCTGCTGCAGCTCGAGCCTCTGATGCAAGACCTTCAGGCCTGGCCCCTGGCCGGCATGCAGCAAACCCACGAGGGAGCCCTGAAGCTGGCCGACCTGGTGGCCGGTTGCCCCCTCGAGGTGCTCGTGCGCGTGCGGGTGCCGGCTCTGCGCTCTCACCGGGGCCCTCTGCTCCGGCTCCGACTCAGCTATCGCTCCGTCGCGACGGGGTGCCAGGAGAGCCTGGAAGCCATCCTGGAGCTGCCAGGCATGACCGCCTTCGACCGGGTCAAGCTGCCGGTCCACCCCGAGGTGGCCGAGCAGGTGGCCGCGGCCATCGTGGCTCTGGCCCGCGAGGAAGCCATGCAGCGGCTCCACCGAGACGACGAGGTGGGAGCCCTGGGCCTCTTGCGCAAGGCCCTGGCCACTCCCTCGCTGTCGGAGTTCGACGCGCGCCTGGTGGCTGATCTGATCGCCACCATCGAGCGAGGCGACCACAGCTCGGGCCACAAAAAGGCGGCCATGCATGGTCACGGGCATGCCCGCGGCTCGACCATGCTCAAGAAGAAGATGCAGGGCGAGCAGGTTCTGAGCGCTCTGATCAACCGGGGTCAGATCCCCCTTCGGGAAGGCCCGCTGCTGGCGAGTCGTCCCTACCCGAGCCAGGGCGGGCCCGAGCGCATCCAGGGCATGATGGTGGGCCTGGTGTTCGGCGAGAGCCTGGGCCAGGCGCGCACCTGGAGCGACATCTTCCGGCGCGGCACTCCCGGCTACGCCGAGGCCAGCTTGCTGGCCCTGTCCACGCTGGAGTGCCTGGCCGAGGAGGGCGAGCTGAACCCGATCCTGCTCTCCAAGGCCCTGGCCGAAACCGCTGTGCCGCGCCCCAGCCACACGCTGTGCATGATGCGCCAGCGAGGTTACACCAGCGACCGCTGGTTCGAGCTGGGCTCGGCCTCGGCCGGCTGCGGCGCCCTGCGACGCATCGCTCCGGTGCTGGCGCTGCACTACCCGCGCGCCACGCAGGCGCTGTGGTCGGACGTGGCCATCGCCAGCCTCCTCACCCACCGCGATTCCTCCTCGCTGGCCAGCTGCCTGGGCTTTGCCGCCCTGCTCTGGGACCTGACCAATATGGGCGCTCCGCCTTCGCCGGAATGGTACTGCGACCGGTTCCTGGAGGCCATCGAGGGCCTGGAGATCGACCAGATGTATAAGGCCCAGGCGCGCCGCTTCGACGGCTGGTCGGGCAAGCTCTCCGACTTCGTGCGCATGGCCCTGCCCGACGCCCGCCAGCGGGGCTTGAGCGCAGCTCAGGCCATGCGCGAGTGGGGCTCGGGGCCGTATCTGCTCGAGCTGGTTCCCAGCATGCTCTACGTGCTCGAGCTGCACGGAGACAACCCGGCCGAGGCTTTGCGCCAGGCCACCCGGGGGACACTCGACCCGAGCTCGTTGGGGGCCCTGGTGGGAGCGGCCATGGGCGCACTCTACGGCTCCTTCCCGGGCCTGAAGGTGGAGCGCCAGGCCCGCGAGCGGATCGAGAAGAGCCTCGTGCAGCTCAGGCGCTAGCCTCAGGGAGGTTCCCAACCCCTGCGTTGACCGCGCTCGGAGCTTGACAGCAGAGTAAGAATTCATACCATGAAAGTATGAAAGCTGTCGTTTCCGAGCGTGGTCAGGTCACCATCCCGAAGAGGCTTCGCGAGCGGCTCGGGATCGAGCCAGGTGAGGTGCTCGACTTCGCCGAGGAAAATGGACGGTTAGTCGCGGTGAAGGTGCTACCGCGGGGAAAGTTTGACGAGGTCTACGGGATTTTGAAGTCGCGTCGCAGTACCGACGAGGTTATGCTTGAGTTGCGCGGCCCCGTCGATGCGGTCGATAGGTGATCACCGCCGTTGATACCAATATCCTGCTGGACGTGTTTCTTGCCGACCCACGCTTTGGTGCCGGCTCTCGCACCGCACTCGAGCAGCATGGGCAGCGCGGTGCTCTGGTCGTTTGTGAGGTCGTAGTCTCCGAGCTCGTGGGATGTTTTCCCTCAGCCCAGACCGGCCTGGATGCCCTGGCTGTCATCGGGATCACCTTTCAGCCCATCCAGTTGGAGGCAGCCAGCCGAGCGGGGGTTGCCTGGAAGAACTACCGTGCTCGGGGCGGCTCACGCCAGAGGATGCTCGCCGACTTCCTGGTGGGGGCCCACGCCGAGAAGCAATGCGATGCTCTGCTAACTCGCGATTACGGCTATTTTCGCACCTATTTCCCCGAGATGACCGTGCTCGACCCCAGCGCCTGAAGCTTACGTCGAGTGGAGCCGACTCGGCCTGGCTGAAGAGTTCACGCGAGGAGGCCCACGGTCGTTATCCCACATCGAAGATTGTGGGCGAACTGAGTTTGTGGTAGTATCTTGGCGTGCCACACGTCGTGCAGTTGGGAGAGCGAGGGAGACTGGTGCTGCCAGCGGAGCTCAGAAAGGAGCTGGGGCTCGAGGTGGGTGAGCGTTTGATCGTCACCACCGAGCCGGATGGCTCCTTGAGGCTGATTCGAGCCCAGACCATCATCGAGGCCTCTCAAGGCCTTTATCGTCGCTTGCGTCGGCGGGGTAAGAGCCTTACCGACGAGTTTCTCGCGCAGCGCCGCGGCGATTCCGGGGAGGATTGAGCTGGTTCTGGATGCCTCGGCCTTGCTTGCCTTTCTGCTCCAGGAGCCGGGAGCAGACGTGGTCGGACGCTCCCTGCGGTCAGGTGGCTCGATCAGCTCGGTGAACTGGGCCGAGGTTCTGTCCTGGTTCACTCTCCAGGGAGAAGACCCGGCTCAGGTTCGGGCCAGCCTGAGGGACCGGGGCCTGGTGGGCGACCTGCTCGAGATCGTCCCCTTTACCGAGCAGGACGGAGTTGGAACGGCCAGCCTGCGGCCGGCCACGCGAGCGCTCGGGCTCTCGCTGGGCGACAGGGCCTGCCTGGCCCTGGCCCGACGGTTGGGCCAGCCCGTTCTCACAGCGGACAGGGCCTGGGAGGCACTCGACGTGGGATTGACGATCCACGTTATCCGCTGACTTACCCGGGCTTGACTTGATCCGGTCGCTTGACACGGGGGCAAAATTGGGCCACAAAGGTCTGGCGAGCACATCGATGAGCATTCGGCAAAGAACCTGCTCGGGGGGAACCTGGCAGTGGCTGACCCTGCTCTTGTGGCTCGTTTTGTGCTCTCCAGGCCTGGCCGAGGACGAGTTCTGCGGCCGACCCATCTGTTGCTCAGGTTGCGCCCAGGGCTGCTGCACGGATGGGGTCTGTGGCTCGGCCGGCACCGCTAGCTGCCCCGACAACGCGGGCGTGAGCGGGCGCTGCCGGCCCCTTGTGACCGAGCTTCCCGTCAGTCCCACCACCCGGCCGCCTGAGCTGGCCATCGCCCTCCCCTCGGTTACCCGGGCGCTCCAGCCTGGCCCGGCTTTCTCGCATTCCCTCGAGGCTCAATGGCCGCTCCGGCTGATCGAGCCACCCCCGGTCCCTCCTCCGCGCTAGAGCAACTCCGGCCAGCTCTCAGCACAAATCATGAGGAGGAAATCCAATGAACCCCAGAACCAGGGGGCAAGCCTGGCTTGCCCTGTTGATCCTTTGTTGTCTCTCCCTCCCGGCGCCGGCAGGCGAGTGCGATTGCGCCTCGGGCCCCAGCGAGGAGAATCCCACCGCCGGAACCTGGACCCTGACCTTCGGCTATGACCGCATGGACATGGGCACCCTGCTGCAGGGCACCACCCGGGTCAGCCCCACCCAGGCAGCCCTGGACGGACTGGCGGCCAACGGCTCGCCCATGTTCGTGGTGCCCACCTCGATGCTCATGGAGCGCTTCGTCCTGAGAGCGCGCTACGCCCTGGACGAGCGCCAGAGCATCGCTCTGACCCTGCCGCAGGTGCTCAACCAGATGGACATGCTGATGGCCATGGCCCCGATGCCCGCGGCCGGCCCGGGCATGGGCATGCCCGGAATGGGAATGCCCATGCCGGCCGCAGGTCCCACCTTCCGCTCGATGACGATGGACCCGGTCAATCAGCTGGGCGACATCGTGCTGCACTACTCCTACGACGTGATCGATGAGTCCGATGGTCGGCTGACGCTGGGTGTTGGCCTGAAGACCCCCACGGGCGATTCTCAGGTGCGCGATCCCAACGGGCGCCTGATTCACGCCATGATGCAGCCGGGCAGCGGGTCGTGGGACGCGGTGCTCACCGCCAGCGGACGCGTCGAGCTCGACGAGACCTGGGCCATCGAGCCCGCTCTGAGCTACCAGCTCACCGGTCGCAATGAGCTCGGCTACCGGTTCGGCAACCGGTTCGGCTACGACCTGGGCCTGCGCTGCCAGGTGGTCGAGCCTCTCACGCTGAGGCTCGACCTGAACGGCATCGTGACGGGCCGTGACAGCACCGACGGCACGCTCGACCCGGTGACCGGCACGGTCGCTTACCAGCGGCCCGCCACTTCGCTCATCGACAACGTGCAGAACACCGGGCTCAGCTCGCTTTACATCTCGCCAGGTCTCACCTGGCGGATCGTGGACGAGGTGGGGGTGACGGTGCAGCACCGGATCCCCGTCGCCCGCTCGGTCAACGGCACCCAGCTGGTGACCGATGGCTGGACCCAGATCCAGCTGAGCGGCAGCTTCTGAGGTGGTCTGAGGGAGGGGGGGACCTCTCCCTCAGGCTGCCGCAGCCAGCCGCCAGCCGATGGGATCCTCCGGGTCCACGCCCTCCACGAAGGGCCGGTGGCGCTCGAGGTGGGTGAGCTGGTAGACCAGCCCCAGCCAGTTGTTGAAGACCGCCTTGCCGGTATCGCCCCAGGTGTTGTCCAGCAAAGCCTCCAGCTCGGCCTCGGGGAAGCTCGCCAGCTCACCGCGGAGGTAGCTCTCGGCCAGGGCCGCGGCCCGGGGGCAGAGATAGCCTTCCGGAAAGGGCGGGGGCTGGGAGAGCTCGCCGGCTTGATAGCGCAGCACCTCGCGCTTGTACTCCTTGAGCAGGCTGTTGGCGTCATACTCGGGATGGCCCTGCGAGTAGACCACCCGCAGGCCGTCCGGGCTGACGGCCAGGTGCACCTCGCCCTGGTCGTCCTCGATCAGCGGGGTCACCGCGCACTGGCGGAGCCGCTCAGCGCTGACCGTGTTCCAGCGCGAGTGGGGCACGTCAAAGCGCGTGTTGATGTCGTTAAGCAGGGGGTGGGAAAGGCGCGCCTTGCGATGGCGGTAGACCCCCCAGCGCTTGGCAGCCAGGGGTTGGCGACGGATGCCGTGCAGGTTCTCGAGCACCGCGTGGCTGGCCAGGCAAGAGCACCACACCGAGGTGACCCGGCGGGTGGCCCAGGAGAGCACTTCCATCAAAGGCTCCCAGAACGGCTCCTGGCGAAGGTCGGGGCGGGTGACGTTGGCGCCGGTCACGATCAGGGCGTCCAGGCCCTCTGTCTTGAGCGCTTCGAAGCTGCGGTAGTGGCGGGCGATGTAGTCTTTGGCCTCGGGCCCGCGGGGCAGGCCCGGCAGGCTGAAGGGGTGCACGTAAAACTGGGCGATCTGGTTGCAGTTGCCCACCAGCTTGAGGAACTGCCGCTCGGTGATCTGCAGGGCGGCGTCGGGCATCATGTTCAGAAAGCCGATGTGGAGCTCGCGGATGTCCTGCCGGGTGGCCTGCTCCAGCGAAAGGGCCCCCGGCAGGTTGAGGCTGGGCAGCTCGAGATGGCGAACCAGCGGCATCTCAGGCCACCCTCAGGGCGGGCAGGGTGGCCGTGAGGGCGGCCTCGAGGTCAGCCTCCAGGTCGTCGGGGCACTCCAGGCCCACCGACAATCGCAGGAGCTGGTTGGAGATGCCGGCCGCTTTGCGGGCCGCCTCGTCCATCGAGGCGTGGGTCATGGTGGCGGGATGGGCGATCAGGCTCTCCACGCCCCCCAGCGACTCGGCCAGGCTGAAGTAGCGCAGCCTTTCGAGCAGGATACAGAGCTCTGCTTCCCCCCCGCAAAGCTCGAAGCTGATCATGGCCCCGAAGCCGCTCTGCTGCCGACAGGCCAGCTCGTGGCCGGGGTGCTGGGCCAGGCCCGGGTAGTAGACTTTGTGCACGGCCGGGTGCTGCTGCAAGAACTCGGCCAGCCGACGGGCGCTGGACTCTTGCTGGCGGATGCGCACCGGCAGGGTGCGAAGGCCCCGCAGGGTCTGGTAGCTGTCAAAGGGCGAGCCGGTGTTGCCGATGCAGTTGGCCCACCAGGCAAAGTCCTGGTGCAGCTCGGCCGTGCGTGTCACCAGGGCGCCGCCCACCACGTCGCTGTGGCCGTTGAGATACTTGGTGGTGGAGTGCACCACCACGTCCGCGCCCAGCTCCAGGGGACGCTGCAGCACCGGGGAGAGGAAGGTGTTGTCGGCCGCAAAGAGCGTGCCGTGGGCTCGACACAGGCGAGCCACCAGGGCCAGATCGGTCACCCGCAAGAGGGGATTGGAGGGGGTCTCCACCAGGATGAGGCGGGGAGGTTCCTCGGCGAAGGCTGCCTCGAGGGCCGCCGGGTCGGTCTGGTTGACGAGCTTGAGGCGGAAGTAGCCCCGCTCGGCCTTGCTGCGCAGCAGGCGGTGAGTGCCTCCGTAGCAGTCGTGGGGAGCGAGCAGCAGATCGCCTGGCCGCAAAGCATAGGTGAGGAGATCCAGGGCGGCCATGCCCGAGGAGGTGAGCACCGCTCCGAAGCCGCCTTCGAGCTTGCTGATGGCCTCGGCGGTCACGTCCCGGGTGGGATTGCCGCTGCGGGTGTAATCATACTGGCGCTTTCCCTGATAGCCGTCGAAGGTGTAGTTGCTGGAAAGATACAGCGGCGGCATGACGGCTCCGTGGGCGCGATCCTCACCCACTCCGGTGCGGGCGGCAATGGTGCTGCAGTTGGGTTCCGGCATAAGAGTTCTCCCCTTCCTGGTGTTGGAGAACCATCGCGACCGGCCGGGCGGTTTGCGCTTTCCAAGAGAGGTCGCGTGGCGACCTGAATTGCGCTGAGCGCTTTCTTCGCGCTCATCGCCTCATCTCTCGGCGAAACTCGCCGCAGGACTTGGCACCTTAATCCGCTTTGGCGGCGAAACAGGTTGCCCCAGCTTCACAGGGCCTGAACCCTCGACTGGTCTTGATGATTGGTTCTTCTCAGAGTAGGGGAGAAAGGGCTTTCTGTCAAGCCTGGCAAAGCTGGCGCGCATGACCGAAGAGCTCGAGCAACGCCTGGTCCGTTACTGCGCCATCGATACCCCCAGCGACCACCACACCCCCGACACCCAGATTCCCAGCACCGCCTGCCAGTGGGAGCTTCTGCGCCTGTTGCAGGGCGAGCTTCAAGAGATGGGGGCCCAGCGAATCGAGCTGACCGAGCAGGGCTATCTGATGGCCAGCCTGCCGGGCAACCGGCCCGCGCCGGTGGTGGCCCTGCTCGCCCACGTGGACACCACCACCCAGTTCAAGGCCACCGGCGTCAAGCCGCTGGTCCATCATAAGTGGGACGGGACGCCCATCGTGCTGCCCGAGGACCCCTCGATGGTCTTGCAGGCCGAAGACTCGCCCTATCTCGCCAGCCGCAAGGGGCACGATCTCGTAACCGCCAGCGGCGATACCCTGCTCGGGGCCGACGACAAGGCCGGGGTGGCCATCTTGATGACCCTGGCGCGTCATCTGTTGACCCATCCCGAGATCCCCCACGGCGAGGTGCGCTTGTGCTTCACCCCGGATGAGGAGATCGGGCGCGGGGCCGGCAAGCTGCCCCTGGAGAAGCTGGGGGCCGAGGTGGCCTACACACTGGACGGAGGCGAGGTGGGCGAGCTCTGCTACGAGACGTTCTCAGCCAACCGGGCCGTGGTCGAGGTGACGGGAGTGTCCATCCATCCCGGCTACGCCAAGGACAAGCTGGTCAACGCCCTGCACCTTGCCTCCAAGATCCTCCAGACGCTGCCTCAGGCGAGCCGCACGCCCGAGACCACCGACGCTCGCCAGGGATTCTTGCATGCCATCGAGCTCAAGGGCACCGCCCACCAGGCCACCCTCAGCTTCATCGTGCGTGACTTCGAGCTGGAGGGACTGGACTCGCATTGCAGCCTGCTGAAGCAGGTGTGCGACGCCGTGGCCGCCACCGAGCCGCGCTGCCAGATCAAGGTCAACATCATCGAGCAATATCGGAACATGCGCTATCGGCTCGAGAAGGACATGCGGCCGGTGGATCTCGCCGCCGAGGCCTACCGGCGCTGCGGCATCGAGCCCAGCTTCACGGTGTTGCGCGGGGGCACCGATGGCTCGATCCTGACGGCCCGAGGCCTGCCGACTCCCAACCTCTTCACCGGGATGCAGAACTTCCACGGGCCCCTGGAGTGGGTCAGCGTGCAGGACATGGCCGAGGCGGTGAAGGTCTGCGCCGAGCTGGTGCAGCTCTGGGCCGGGCCCTTAAAGTGAAGTGCTGAAGGTTTTGCAGTAATTGTCATTATCGTGGAGGCGCCCCCTCAGGCCTTCAGCGCGTAACGCTCAACTCAGTTGTGCAGCAGCACGGAGAACGGGCTCTGGTGCGTGAAGGCGCTGTCAAAGAACGAGTCGGTCCCGACCCTGGCGGTTCGGCGCGCCTCGCCGATGGAGACGCCGCGCACATCCACCACCAGCTGGTTGGCAGCATTCTGGGGCAGGGGAGCCAGCGCCGAGCTAAAATGCAGCAGCTGGGCTACGATTTTACTTTGCTGGAGACCGGCCCCCCCCAGGCCGCTCACGTCGAAGCCGTTGGGGCGGTCGAGGTAACCCGCCACGGCAGGCAAGAGAACCTCCTCGGTGGTCTCATCCGGTGGGCTGGTGGGCGGCCCGCTGTCGATCACCTTTCGGATCAAGACCTTGTGGGGACAGCGGTCGTCGAAGCCGTTTGGCCCGACACCGCCGGCGCAGCTCTGTCCGAAGGTGGCGTCGTGGTTGTTGGGCACCACCAGGTAGTAGAGGATGTTGCGTTGCCAGAACGGGTGGCCATCCTGCTTGCGAACGATCACCCCGGTTGCCGGATCGACGGGGGAGAGAAACCAGAGCGCCTCCCCGTCATTTCCGCCTCCCAGCGAGGGGGGGACCGTGGTGCGGCGGACCTGAGCGGGGCTGGTGAGAGCGAGGTCACGCTCCAGCGCCACCCGGGCCTTGCGCAGATCGCGCACGGCCGAGTCCTTGCTCGACGTGGTCCGAAAGACGTCGCCGGTACGCAGGAAGAGCAGGGTAAGAATTCCCAGCAGGACCGCCATGATCGTGACGGTCACCAGGGCTTCGAGCAGCGTGAAGCCTGCTTTACGGCGGCGGAGTTTCATGCACCACACGGCTCGCTTCCAGTTGCATCTTGCCATAGCCCTGACGGGTTCCGCCGCTCGAGCGCGAATCCCACCACCAGAGCACGATATCCAGTTTCTTGAGGCGATTGCCCGCCGCAAAGCCCGGCACGTTGTTGGCGTAAAGCGTGTATTCATAGCGCGTCCCGCCCGCGTTGCGCGTCAGCGGGCCCTGCCAGGTGCCGGCCGCGCCCCAGAAGGAGGCGCGGGTCCCGGCCGGTAAGTCCCAGGTCACCTGGTAGACGGTCTCGTCCAGGACCGACTCCAGCACCTCCGTGGCCGGATCGAGCCGGGCGGCTTTCTCGTTAGAGCGGATGGCTGACATCGTCAGGCCAGCCAGGGTCAACACCAGCAGGGCCAGCAGTCCGACCGCCAGCATCACCTCGGCCAGGGTGAACGCCCGCCCGACCCCAAAGTGAAGTGCTGAAGGTTTTGCAGAAATTAGCGCCGACAGACTTGTATGGAGGCGCCCCCGAAGGATAGGCAAAATCTTCAGCACGTAACGCTCAACACATTAGAAATGGTTGGTCCAGGAGATGGCAGTGAGCTGGAAGTTGGCTGGAGGCTGAGTGTCCAGGGCCCCCAGGTAGACCGGGTCGAAGGTAAATTTCGCCTCTTCCGTGCGCAGGTCGACCTTGCCCTTGCCAGGGTTGCTGCCGGGGGCCCCGGCCGGGTCGCCCCCGTAGGCGATCAGCATCCCTTCCAGGTTCAGCTTGCCCCAGGCGCCTGCCAGAAACTCGCTGCCCAGCCGGGCCTGGAAGTCACCCTGCGCGTAGATGACGCCCTTGAGCTTGACGTCGCGATACTCGAACACGCCCGGCGTCTTCTCGTCCAGGGTCGAGAAGAGGATGTCCCCCTTGGCATACATGTTGACCGAGTCGGTGCCCTGGCTGGAGGAGAAGGTGGCGCCCAGCCCGGTCACCCGAAGGTCTCCCCCGGCGGTGATGGAGCCACCGTCCCCGCTGAGCGTGCCGGTCAGGCGAATGTCTCCCTCGCCGCTCAGAACCGCGCCGCCGGCCGCTGGCTTGAACTCGATGGCCAGGTCGGCCGCGCTCAGGCTATCGGTGACCCCGGGCACGTCGATCACCCCGTTGTCGTCCCCCAGGGGCACTCCGGTGGCGGTGCTGACCTGCAGAGGGGTCACCGGATTGCCCGGCTCATCGTAAGCCCACCCGGGAAAAGCCGTGGGCTCCATGGTGAACTGGATGGCGTCTGAGATGCTGCCTGGCTCGGACGGATCAAAGCCCCACTTGTAGGTTCCGTTGTCGAAAACCGTAACGATATCCCCGTCAGCGTAGCTTCCTCCGCTGGTGGTCCAACCGACTTCGGCCTGATCCTCGATCTCCCAGTAATTCGGCTGGGTGTTGACGAGGTAGTCGAGCACCTTCTGAGGGTCCAGGGCAATCGTTGCCGCCATGGCTGCGGGCGTGGAGGCCGCCGCCGCTTCCGGGTCACCCGGCGGGGCTTCGGGCGCGCCCTTGCGAGGCACCAGGTTGAGCTCGTTGGTGGCCCCGGTCGGGTCGACATACACGTCTCCGGTGATGATCAACTTGCGTTTGGAGGCATCCACCTGGATCTCGGCCGGTAGAGGGGGAGGAGTGATGCCAGCATTGGTCGCGTTGACCGGATTGGTAATGAAGGTCTTGTACTGGTCGTAGGACATGTCGTAGTAGTGGAGCGAGCCGTCCTGCCACCAGACATAGGTGCCGGCCGGGAGCTTCGGGCCCGTGGAGGAGGCCTTGCGCACCTCATTCCAGGCCAGCTGGTAGAAGGGGTCGATCGGAGCCTCGGCGGTCACGCTGGTCTTGGTGTTGTCGTAGACGGCGGTCAGATTGCCATCCTGACTCTTGACCTCTCCCTGGTCGGACTTGTAGTTGGCGGCCGCGTCGCCGTTCTGGACCCTGACCAGGCCTTTGGAGCGGATGGTCGGAGTGGTCGCATCCTTGGATTTGACCTCCGTGTATCCTGAGCTGCCCGGTCGCAAAGTGACGGTGAAATCGTTGCCAGCCATGCTGGCGGCGGTCTCGATGGTCGGCCCCAGGTTGGGGATCTGGTAGACGGCCTCGACGACCTTGCGATTCACCCCTCCGGTGACGGCGTTCGGGTTGGCCGGTGAGAGCTGCGAGCAACCCGGTCCCGCCTTGCCTTCGACGGCCAGGCAAACCGACCAGACCGGGGTCTGGAAAGCCACCGGACTGGCGGCGGTGACCGAGTAGCCGGGCCCATCGGCCCGGGGCACATTGGCCGGGCCCCCACCGATCAGGTTGTTCACCGACAGGTAGGGGCTGTTGATGGTGAGGCCCGGGTCGTTCAGCCCATCGGCGCCGGCTGGCCCGTCCTGAAAGTTGAAGCGCAGGCGGAACTGGCTCCAGGCGCCCTGGGGAGTCTTGACCAGGCCCACCACGTTGCCCTGGTCCTCCACCACGTAAAGCTCGGGCTGGTTGATGGTGACCGCGTTCTTGTTGCCCCGCCAGGTCGGGTCAGCGCGCAACTGCGCGATAGCGTAGCTTATTCCTGACTCGGCCGCCTGCTGGGCCTGGGCCTGGTAGACCGAAGACTGGCCCAGCGCCAGTCCCCCGCTGCCCAGACTCAGTGCTGCTCCGACGAACATCGCCAGGATGACGGCCAGCACGATGCTGATGAGCAGGACGATCCCTCTTTGCTGCTTCATGGCGTGCCTCGGGCTCCTCGAAGTGTCGATTTACATTTTAGCAACAAGAAAGCCGGAAGTCCATCAGGCCAACGCATGACTTCCCGCCCTGGGAGGGATTCTCGGCAGGGCTCCTCTACAAATGTAGTCGCAGGTGGAAGAATTTTTCGACCGCGCCTGTCGTCGCTGAATGCCGAAAGAAGTGGATCATTCACTCCGCTTGTTGCGAACCACGACCCCGCCGATGACCAGGTTGCCCTGCTCATTCTGTCCCACCGCTTGAGGCGGAGTGGGCGGCTGGCCGCCGCGCTCGAGCACGAAGACCTGGCTGAGACGCTGGCGGGCGCCGCCCGGATCTTCCTGGGCAAAGCGGGTAATGGCCTCGCGTACGTAATCGATCTTGCGGTCGTTGGGGGTGGCTCCGGCTGAGCCGGCAGGCCCCGAGCAGATGGCACCGAACAGCTCGGCCCGCTCCTCCAGGGTTTCCCGCTCCACCGTCACCGCCATCAGGGGTAGGGCCTCGGCGGCTTGATCGACTCCGTGGCGGCGGGCGAGGTCGACCAGGGCGTCGGTCACCCGCAGGCGGTCCTGAGGCTCGAAATTGCAGGCGATCGCGCCGTAGAGATGGGCCGATTGCCGCAGATCGGTCACCTGGCTGAGCTGAGCCAGGCAGCGCATGCGCTCTTCGGGGTCGGGGCCACTGTAAGCGGCCTCCCAGAAGTCGGCCCGCTGCTGGGCGTTCAGGCCCGGGGGCAGCAGGGGATCGAGGGTGCGGGCCAGGGCGTAGCGCTCGACGAGCTGGTCGGGCTGCTCCACCACGGCCGGGTTGAAGGGGATGCGCGGGCCGTCTGCTGAGCTCACCCAGATCACCTTGTCCTGCTGCTCGACCACCCGGCAGTAGGCTCGAAAAGCGTCGTGATCGGTGTCGGTGAAGACGGTGCGGCTGTCTGATCCGGAGCTGTGGAAGGCGAAGCTCTGCTCAGAGAGCTGCCTCAGACCGTCGGCCAGGGCCGGTCGGGCCAGGCCGAAGTCCTGTCCGCTGGCGTGGAAGTAGCACAGGGCGCTTACCGTCTCGGCCGAACGGATGTCGAGCGGCTTTCTTTGCCCCGGCGGACGCACCGCCAGGCGCCCGTGGCGCTCGCCGGTGGCCACGAAGCGATAGAGGGCCAGCCGGTCCTTGGGGGCGCCATCCATGGCGCCGCGCATCTCGAGCACGGTGAACTTGTGGTCGGCCAGGTCCTTGACGGCCAGGGCCAGCCGGTCTTCGGTCTGGCCCAGGTGCACGGCCTCGAGCTGAGCCAGCTCGGCCTCCTCGACCTGGATGGGCACCGTATCCCGCCCGCTTCTCACGCTGAAGCCCTCTCCCTCGCGGTTGAGGCGCACGCCGCTCTGGCGCAGGCGATCGAGTCGGGCAGAATCCACCAGCATGCCGGCAAGGGTAGCACCTGGCTCTGAAAAGGATCTGAAAGTTCATCCACAGTTTACCAACAGCCCCCCCTGTTCACGTTATGGTGACGTCGTTGTTCTCGGGGGAGCAGCTATAAAACGAGGAGGACCCATGATCCGCGACCTGCAGAATTTCGCTCTCAACACCAACCAGGCTGTCACCCGCCCGAGCTGCTCGTGCGGATCGTGCGCCAAGTGCGCCCCCAGGGCCGCCGATCCGAAGGAGACGGTCGAGCTCGGCTCCTATTCTCCGAAGTCGGCTCCTCAGATGAGCCTGCAGTCGCGCATCGCCTCGGTGGCGGCCGAAGCCGCCCACCTCGAGCAGAAGCTCAACGAGCACGTCGAGGGCGAGGTGATCGTCAAGCTCAAGCCCGGCAGCCAGGGCCTGGATGACTTCGCGGCCGAGTTCGGCGGCGAGACGCTGCACAAGTTCGACATCCCCAAGGACATCTACCAGAGCTTCGGCGGCGACCTGCTGCACATCAAGCTGCCGGCGGGCATGAGCACGGCCGCGGGCATCGCCCTGATGAGCAAGGACGAGCGGGTGGCCTACGCCACCACCAACGACACCCTCAAGGCCCTGGGCGACCCGGTCGGCCCCAACGACCTCGACCCCAAGCTGTGGGGCCTGCACAACACCGGCCAGAACGGCGGCACCGCCGATGCCGACATCGACGCCCCGGAAGCCTGGGCCACCAGCATCGGCTCGCGCTCGGGCCCGGTCATCGCCGTGATCG
>CAYYHB010000031.1:0-33841 GCA_964471395.1 uncultured Burkholderiales bacterium
GAGGTGCTGCGCTGGACCCATCGCTCCATCAAGAAGATCACCGAGGACATCGAGCGGCTGCACCTCAACACTTCGGTAGCCGCCCTGATGGAGTGGCTCAACTTCCTGATCGACAAGAAGCGCAACGAGCCCGATTCGATCTCGCTGGAGACGGTCAAGACCTACCTGGTGCTGATGGCCCCCATCGCCCCCTTTCACGCCGAGGAGCTGTGGAATCGCCTGGGCCAGGAGGGCTCCATCTTCGCTCCCACGCTGGCCTCCTGGCCCACCTGGGACGAGGCCTACCTGGTCGAGCATACCCTCGAGATCGTGGTCCAGGTCAACGGCAAGGTGCGCGACAAACTGACCGTGCCCGCCTCGGATGATGCGGCCACCATCCAGCGCAAGGCGCTCGAGCTCGAGAAAGTGCGAGCGGCCATGGAGGGCAAGGCGGTCAAGAAGCCCATCTACGTGCCCGGCAAGCTGCTCAACCTGGTGGTGGGCTGAGGTCGGGCCGACGCATCCAGGCTTTGAACAGGAACGGGAAGAGAATCGAGGAGACCACGGCCAGCATGATGATGGAGGCGTGCATCCCCTCGTCGATCTCGCCCATGGAAAGACCCAGGTTGGCAAAGAGCACCAGCAAGGTCAGAGGAGCCGAAAGATTCAGGGCGATGGCAACCGAAGCCTGCCAGCCCTGACCTGGCGGGCGGAAGATCAGAATCGGCAGCAAGCGAACCAGCAAGAGCGCCAGCATCAACTGGAGCAGCAAGAGCATGTTCCCTTCCATGGCCAGGGGTAGATTGAAGCGCAATCCCACGGTTATGAAAAAGACCGGGATGAAAAAGCCGTTGCCCAGGCTGGTGAACTTGACCTCGAGCGGCCCTTTGTGGCGAAACGAGAAGCTGAACAGGGCACCGGCCAGGAAGGCCCCCAGGATCGGCTCCAGTCTCAGCAGGGTGGCTACGGCCACGAAGATGAACATGAGGGCCAACCCGGCCCTGACCCCGATCTCCGAGGAATCGTGGGTCTCCATCAATCGCGCGAACGACTCGGCGCGCCACCACACCAGAGTACGCAGCACCACCAGCCAGAGGTAGGCCAGCACGAAGACCGCGATCAGGGCCAGCAGGGCCAGGAAGAATCCCGTGGAGATGCCTCCTGAGCGAGCGTAGGCATTGGTGCCAGTCGCTATCAGAAGGCAACCGAACTCTCCCAGCGAGCCAACCAGCAGGGCTTGTTGGCCCAACGAGCCGCGCGTCAGGCCCAGCTCGTTCAAGAGCACCAGCGTGACGCCGATGGACATGGCCCCGATCACCATGAAGAGAAAGATGGGCCAGCTCATGAGCCAGGTGGTCCCGATCGCCAGGGCAAACATGGCCAGCACCGCCAGGGTGGCGGGGACCAGCTTCTTCCTGCCGCCGCGCTCAAGCTCGGAGAAGTCGAGCTCGAGGCCGGCCAGGAACATCAAGAGAAAGAATCCCAACTCGGCCAGCACCGGGATGAATCCGCCCAGAGAAACCCAGTTGAGCACGTAGGGACCGACCAGGATGCCGAAGGCGATCTCCCCCACTGCGGCCGGAAC
Source organism: uncultured Burkholderiales bacterium (assembly GCA_964471395.1). Taxonomy (GTDB): domain Bacteria; phylum Vulcanimicrobiota; class Xenobia; order Xenobiales; family QWHO01; genus QWHO01. The sequence goes on from CAYYHB010000031.1 coordinate 1,565, forward strand.
CCGCATTGGGCGGCACACCAGAGGAATGGCAAAGGCGCCCATCGAGATCAAGACCAGCGAGCGCGTGAAGAGGGAAGGATCAGGATCAGTCATGGGGCAACACCATCACCGAAACAGGGGCCCGCAGCAAGAGATGGCGGGAGATGTCCGGCTGTGTGAACGAAAAGCCCTGTTTGACCCGGTGCGAGAGAACCAGGAGGTTCTGCTCGAGAGCGGCCCCCAGAAGGCTGTGCACCGGGTTACCCTGCAACTCGACCGTCTCGATGGCCAGGCCATAGATCGGGCCCAGGCTGACGACTTTGGTGATCGATTCACGCAGACGCCGGTTCCCCTCCTCTCCCGCTACGATGACCGGGGGCACGGCCACCACTGCTCTCAGGCGGCCACCCAGCGAGCGAGCCAGGTCCAGGGCCAGCTCGGCCGAGCGCTGGCTGGCCCGAGCCTCCGAGACCCCCAGCAGAATCCGCTCATGGGGAAAGCTGCCGCGTGCGATCAGGACAGGCTCGCGGGTCTTCTCCAGGAGCTGAAGAAAGCGCCGGTTGCCAAACCCGACCCGGTCCCTCCAGTCGAGCGCGGGGGGAGCCACCACCAGCACTCCCGAGTCTTGCTGATCGAGGATGTCGGTCAGGTTGGCTTCCCATTCAGGGTCGAGCCATACCAGCGCGGCATCCTCGAGGCCGGTCACATCGGGCCGCCAATCGGCCTCGGGGGCCAGCAGCACCCGCAGGCCCAGGGCACCGCTCTTCTCCAGGAGATAAAGGCATTCGGCCCAGGCCGGCCCCGGGTCACCGGGCCCGGCCTGCAGGAAGACGACCCGCGACCCGAACTGCAGCGGGAAGCGAGAGGTACCGCTGTGCATGTAGTCGGCGATGGAGGGCAAGACGGCGGGATCTCCCACCAACAAGACCCGGTCGCCCCGCTCGATGATCGTGTTGCCGTGAGGCACGACAAGTTGCTCGTCGCGGTAGATGGCGGCCACCAGCCAGGATACCGGTCGCAAGCTGGAGAGGCTTCGGCCCACCGCAGGTGAAGTGGCCAGCACGGTGACATCGTAGATCTCCCCCCGACCCATGCCCACGTCGCTGGCGGTGCGTTTGCCTGAAACCAGGCGCGATTCCACCGCCAGAGCCATGGCGTGGGCGCGGCTGAGCACCCCCACACCTTCCTGCTCGAACTCCTCCGTACGGGCAGGTTGGTGCACGATTGCCAGTCGGGTCTGCAGGCCGAAGAGCCGGGATGCCAGGCGGCAGACTTCCAGGTTGACGTCGTCCCGGCCGGTGAGGGCCAGAATCGCATAGGCTTTCTCAACCTGGGCCTGGCGCAGGACCAGAGAGCTGGTAGCGTCGCCGCAGACCTGCTCGAGCACCGCGCGGGTCGCGCCCAGGCGCTCGAGGGCCACCGGGTCGGAATCGACCACCACCAGCTTCCAGCGCGCCTGCAATCGCTCGATCAACAAACGGCCGGTACTTCCCGCTCCTACCACCACCAGTAACGGCTTCATCGACCGGGCTTCTTGCACGTTCTCCATCACCCCTGGGCTTTGCGCAGAAACGCATGGACCCTGCGCAACGACCTCTCTAGAGAATCGTGCCGTCCTCCCTCACTGTACCCGCGAGCAGGCGCTCCAGATTCCCCACCGCGCGGGCCAGGCTGACCCAGTGGCTGGCGTAGAGCCGGTCCATCAGAGCTCGATCGACCCGCACCCAGGCCGCCTCCCGCGCGTCATCGCCGCCCACCGGCTGCAGCGCGCCTTGATTCAAGTGAAGGTGGAAGGCTTCCGACTCCATCCAGGCATGGTCGGTGTTGCGCGGATCGTCCACGTAGCCGCGCGCGACCGAGACAGCCGGCCCGAAATCGAGGCCCAGACCGGTCTCCTCGAGCAACTCGCGCCTGGCCGCCTGACGAAAGTCCTCCCCCTGGTCCACCATCCCGCCGGGAATGGCCCACTGACCGCAGTCGCGCCTTTGAATGAGGACTGTCTCCAGTGCGCCTTCCCGCACCCGGGTCAGGATGGGGTCGGCGGAAAAGTTGGCCCCGTGCCGGCCCAGGCGTCCGCGGCCGGCCAGCCCGGTGCGGCCCCAGGGGTTGAGGGGGCGACCCTGATCATCCCGCGCCAACTCTCCCTCCAGGCTGACGAACCGGGCCAGCGATGGGCTCCACTCGGGATCGGCCCAGGGCTGAGCCAATAGACGAGGATCGGTGAAGACGGGCGGGCGATACTCGGGAAAGGCCACTGCCCAGGGTACCCGATCGTCAGGCACGGGGAAGCGCTCGGGATAACCGGGCGGATGCTCGTGACGAGCCTTCTGATGAAGCCGCTGTGGAGCCGGCAAGCAAGCAAGCAGGGTGCCCATGGGCTGCAGTTCTCGCCGGGCTCCGGGCGCCCCTTCGACCAGAGGAACCGGGAGTCGCCCCCTCATCCGACGAACGCTTCCTCAACTGTGTCCCTGCAACGCATTCTGCACAAACAGCAGAGGCTTCAAGCCCGCATCGAGCTGCACCAAAACCAGCCATTGCTGGAGCGGCTGGCAGTCAGGCTGGTCGAGTACGTGCCCGGGTCGGTACGGCATCTCGGCCAGTTGGTGGAGGTGCTGGTGACCAGCGAAATGAGCTGCGAGCACTGGAAGCAGCTTTGTCGTCAGGGGCAGCGGCTGCTCGAGCTGGACGCCCGCGGGGACGCTCTGGCCCACGAGGTGGATGGCTTTCTGGACGCCATCGAGCAACTTCTGGTGCCCCCGGAGCCCCGCCGCGAGCCGGCCTATCGCGACTATTGCCCGCCCCGCCCGGCCGCTCAACTGGTGCGGCAGGTGGACGACAGGCTGTATCGCAGCCCCCAGCCCTCCCTGGCCGATCTGGCCGCCTTGAAGCAAGAAGGTCTCAAGCTGGTGGTCAATCTGCGCCAGGAGAGCGAGCAGAGCGCCGAGCACTGCCGAGAGCTCGGACTCGGCTACCACCTGATCGCGGTTCCTGACCAGGACGTCCCCCGGCTCGAGCAGGTGGTGGACTTTCTGCGTCAGGTGGACTCTCGCGGCCCGGCCCTGGTGCACTGCTGGGCCGGGCGCGGGCGCACAGGCATCTTCGTGGCCTGCTATCGCCTGGCCCGAGGAATCGAGCTGGAGCAGGCAATCTCGGTCAGCGACCGGGAAGCGCTCAGTCGGGGGATGCGCGAGCACCAGCGCCAGTGGGTGCGTGCCAATGCAGGATCCTTCTCGATCTATCCATAAACACCGCTCACCCTGCACTGGAGGTCTGCCGAAGATGCCCGATCCTCGTTACCGTGAGCTTGCCCGACTGCTCGTCTCCCACTCGACCCGCCTCGAGAAAGGCGACAACGTCCTGATCGAGGCCACCCACGTGCCTCCCGAGATGCTCACCGCCCTTGTCGAGGAAGCCACCGAGCGGGGAGCGGTGCCCATCGTGGAGCTGAAGGACCACACCATCCAGCGGGCTCTCCTGCGAGCTGGTACGGCCGAGCAGGTACGCCAGCGGATGCAGTTGATGGGCCAGCTCGAGCTGAGCCGCATGGAGAAGATGAAAGCTTTCATCGGCCTTCGTGGGTCGCACAACATCACCGAGATGTCAGATGTACCCTCCGAGCACATGGCCATCTACGAGAAGGAGTGGATGAAACCGGTCCACCTCGAGCAACGGGTCAAGCATACCCGCTGGGTGGTGCTGCGCTGGCCGAACGCCTCGATGGCGCAGCTGGCCGGAATGTCCAGCCAGGCCTTCGAAGACTTCTACTTCAAGGTCTGCCTGGCTGATTACGAAGCTATGGAGAAAGCCGTCAGGCCGCTCCAAGAGCTGATGGAGAAGACCGACCGGGTGCGCATCGTGGGGCCCGACACCGATCTGCGCTTCTCGATCAAGGGAGTGGGCGTGGTTCCCTGCACCGGCACCCACAACGTGCCCGATGGCGAGTGCTTCACTGCCCCGGTGCGCGATTCTGTGGAAGGCCACATCCGCTTCAATTCAGGCACCATCTACCGGGGCACGGCCTTCGACGACATCCGGCTGACCTTCGAGAAAGGCCGGGTGATCAAGTCGTCCTGCTCTAACGACGCCGCCCTGGAAGCCATTCTGAACTCCGATGAAGGGGCCCGCTACTTCGGGGAATTTGCTGTAGCCTTTAACCCCTTCATCGAAAAACCGATGCGCGACATCCTCTTTGACGAGAAGATTCGGGGCAGCCTGCACCTGGCGCTGGGTGAGTGCTACGAGGAAACCCAGAACCACAACCGCTCCAACGTACACTGGGATCTGGTGCTGCGTCAGGAAGACGGCGGCGAGCTCTGGTTTGACGACGTCCTGGTGCGCAAGGATGGTCGCTTCGTGGTGGACGCGCTCAGCGGGCTCAACCCGGAGAACCTGGCGGGACGCAAGCCGGCTCTGGTATAAAGGCTTTAGCCAAAAGAGATCGGACCCAGAAGTTGACCAAACCGGGTCGCTCGATGGGGAGCACGTGTCCGGCCGTGGCCACGACCTCCAGGCGGCAGCGGGGAATAGCTGCGGCCATGCGTCGTCCGAGCTTGAGGGGTATCAAGAGATCGCACCCCCCGAGCGCCACCAGCACGGGCATGGTGAGCTGGCTGTAGAGCGGCCAGGCTTGCCACTCCTTCAGAGTGCGATGCATCAACTCGAAGGTGACCTGCGGACCGGCGTTGACCCGCCCTGGCCAGAGGTAGCGCAGCAGGTCCGAGCGTCGCGAGAAAAGCTGCAAGAACCTGGTCGCCGGTGTATTCGGCAGATGCCCGCAGGTGTTGAAGAGGCCCAGGGCCGCGACACGCTCGGGGCGTTCCACCGCCAACCGGGTGGCCAGGTAGCCTCCGAATGAGTGCCCCATGAGGGCCAGGCGGGGGCTCATCGGCAGGGTGTCCAGGGCATAGAGGACATCTGCAAAGAAGTCGTCAACGTGGGAGGGGCCAGGCCAGGGAGAGCCGCCGTGACCGCGCAAATTCAGCGCCACCACGTGGTAGTCAGCCTGAAAGGCAGCAACCTGAAAGCGCCAGTTGGAGATCGAGCCGGCCCCGCCGTGAAGAAGGAGCAAGCTGGTCCCCGAGCCGGCCTGGGCCACCTCCAGGTAGTTGCCTCCCGGCAATTCGAGACGAGAGCGGTTCAGGGCTTCCAGATCCTCCACTGGCTAACTTTGTAGACCGGACCGGAGTTGGCGGCGCTCATCTGGTCGGTATCCACCTGACCGGTCACGACCACCTGGTCGCCCGCCTTCACGGCTGCCGGAGGGTTGTCGCTCAGGACATAGGTAGTGCCCGCCGCCGTCAGGGTCCAGAAGCCGGTCTCGGCACTCTGACGTCCGAGTCGTCCCCCCACCCAGGCCGAGTCGGGACCGATCCCGTCGACCACGGGCAACAGCTGCTCGAGCACCACCCGGGCCTCCGGCACGGAGTCAGCCGCCACCTGATTCTGCCCTGCCCCGATGCGCGCGCCGCTCTCGGCTCGCTGCCCCTGCGCGATGCGCTTCTCGAACTCGGCCAGGCGCAGGGCGGGGTCGTCTGATGGCAGGCTGTACTGGATGGCCTCAAAGTGAGGGGAGGTCACTTTCACCTCTTTGCCCTGCAGTTGAACCTGCTGTCCTTTGCCATCGTCATAAGTGAAGGTTGCGGATGAAGAAGGCGCGGGTACTGGCGAGCAAGCCAGAACCAGGGCCAGCAAGAGTGGCAGGAGACGCATTCGGGATCAGATTCTGTCCCGAGTAACGTTCCCCTACCCCGCCGGTCTTATCTGGTAGACGGCTCGAAAGGATGACCTCGAGATGACCCACATCGCCCGTTGGACGGCTACATGGCTGAGGCTCAACCCGGCGCCCAAGAAGGCTGATGCGCCTGCTGCCAATCCCGAGAGAATGTTCTCGCTCGCCCGTATGCTGCAGGTTCAGGTACTGCGACCGGCAGGAGGGGAGGTCAAACTGTTCACCCAGGAGATGAACAATCGTTGCCTGCTCTTCAAGAGCGCGACCACACTGGCCGTTGGCGAGGTGTTGACCACTCATGCTACTCCGGCCCGATCGCCCTATGCGCCTGCAAGGAACGGTGCGGTGGACGCACGGAGGAGCGCGAGGGTACTCGGGCCAGATCGATTTCAAGCTGACTCCAGTCCAAGAAGTCGAGTTGCTCAGCTATCTCGAGCTTCGCAGCCGCTGAGAGGCTCGGAGAAGCTCCAGGCCAAAAGCCAGAGCTGCATCAAGTCAGGCTGACCCTGCAGGCGTAGACCCATCAGACGGCGACCCGGACTGCCCAGCAGGGTAAGGAGCAATAGGGTCAGAGGAAAGAGCAGCAAGGCCAGGGTCAGGTTTCCCGACAACAAGCAGACCAGCACGGCCAGGAGCGCATCCAGCGCAGCACCGGCACTTCTCCGCGCTACCGAAGGCGCGGCAGGCCTGGTGATCGGACCCTCGAGCTTCAGAGAAGCGCAAAGTCCGCATCCAACCACGGACTCCTCGCGCACCCCGCAGGTATCGCAAAGAGGCAGCCGACAGAAGTGGCATTCTGTAACCGCAGGAGCCCAGGGATGGTGGAGACAGTGAGGCCGATAGCTGTCCCCCTGGGCCTGCACTAGCTTTCCATGAGCCATCCCCGCTGCGATTCGACCGGCCGTCAGGAGCTGGTAGTGCCGATAGAACCACCCCACCCGGGGCAGATCACTGACAGCTCGAGCCTGACCTCGGGCCAGCAGAGCTTGACGATGGGCTACCAGACGCTCACGCCCCGAGCCTGGTACAGCTAACACCTCCAGTCCTGGAATCTCCCCCACCGGCTCTACCGGATGACTGGCCAGGGAACGATTCCCGGCCAGCAGGCTGTGAAAGCTCCAGTTCCAGTCCTGAGCTTCCGGCGAGGAGGGCGGGGGGGCCTTCAAGAGCGCCCAGGTGCACTCCCCTGGGCGGGTCAGCAGGCGGTAGAAGCAGGGGGCGCCCTCCTCGGGCACCACGAAATCGGAGGAAGCAACAAACCCTTCCTTCTCGAGCCACGCGGTCTCCCGGGCGAGGCGAGCCAGATCGAGCCCAAAAATCTGCACCGGGAGGAGCCTGGAGAAGGAGATGCGCGGGGAGAGCCAGGCGGCCGACCAGGAAGGTTGCCGGGTGGCCAGACAAACCGTGCTGTCCACGGTGGCGCTGAGAAAGGCCATTGGCCCCAGATTGAACCAGGTCACCCCTCGACGCAGGGAATGAGCCCAGCTCGAAACCGAGTTCTGCAGAAGGGCCCCTTCCGAGCGAGCGGGCAAATGACCCTCTCCCAGCGTTCCACACTCAGGACAAAACGCCAGTTCGATTCCGTACCACGAACCACAGTCACCGCAACAAAGGCGCTTCATGGCAGAGCCTGGAGTGTGGACAGACTCAGATTCCATAAACCGCCCAGAGGGGTGAGCAGGAAGCCACCCCGCCCAAGCAGGGTCAGCGCCACGGCCAAGAGCAACCCGATTGCCTGCAAGCGCTCGAGCACAGATCGAGTCGGCCGCGGGGTGATCAATCTCAGGATCCACCCCCCGTCAAAGGGCAGAAACGGTAAGCAGTTGACGACCAGGAGCACGAGGTTCACCGCCAGACCAAAACGCAGAGTGGAGGCCACAGCTTCCCAACCGACCAGACTCGGTGAAAGTACAGACGAAGTCCAGACGCCTCCAGGTGGATTCAGCTCCAACCGGGTGCCGAGCACCAGGGTGAGCAGGGCCAGACCGAGCAAACATAGATAGGCCAATCCCAAACTTACGAGTGGGCCGCACACAGCGACCCGAAGAGCATCCTGACGAGGGTCGCGCAGAGCCTCATAGCGCACCGGAATGGGCCGAGCCCAACCGACCACGAGGTGGGCCGAGGAGAAAATCGTCGAAAGCAGGGGCATCCAGAAAGAGCCCAGGCGGTCGAAGTGGGCCAGCGGGCTGAGTCGAAGCCGGCCCTGCAAACGGGCGGTGGGATCTCCGGCCCGATCGGCTGCCTGAGCATGACCAAGGTCGTGCAGTACCAAGGAGAAAAGCAACACCCAGAGCAGACGGGCAGCTTCCAGAAAGGGACCTGGAAGAATGGGTCCGGCACTGGCGAGCAGGAGCCAGGACACGAGCCAGAGCCAGGCCCCGTGGTCCGAGGCGGGGGGATGACTCGAAGGAGATAGCCTCAGTCCGGGCCGCTGCAAGGGCGGGCTACCGGTCGGGCTCTCGAGAGTCACCTGTCAGTGAGAATCTTCCCCGGGGGGGCGCAGGGAGCGCCCAAGCTCCAGGCGCGGGCCCTTCCCGAGGGTAGGGGGAGCGGGAGCCTCGGTCTTGGGGGCATCCAGCTTTTCCAGATGCTCGATTTCCAGCATCTTCGGGGCCGAAGGTGGCCGAGCAGCAACGCTCTTACGGGCCGATTCGAGCTCATTCTTGCGACGATAGTATTCCTCGCGTCCAATCTCGCCAGCAATGTACCGCATCTGAAGCTTCTCGAGCTCACGGGCGATGTCATCCGATGACATCGCAGCAGGCTGGGACAGAGGTGGAGTCTGGGGCTGCAGCTTGAGCAGGCCATGGGTTTCCTCGGGCGGATCGAGTGGCAAAGGAATGCTGGATGGCTCAGAGCCACGACTTGCGGCACGCGGAGCGGGCTCGTCGAGCTCCAGCCCGAGCTCGAGACGCGGGGGCCATTCGCTGGACGGCTCCAGCTCAAGAGACAGGCTGGGCACCGGCGCCGAGGCCCTAATGTCGGTCAGCATCTCGCGTTGCTTCTCCTCGCGGGCCATGCGCTCGGCCCGCTCTTGATGCTCCTCGATCGCCTTGCGGGCAATTTTGCCCTCCTCCTGCGCGGTAGCCTGGCGCGCGAGCAGCTCCCACCGCTTGGCATCGGTCTCAAGATTGCGAAAGTCTGTGTTGTGCACAGTCAAGACCTCTTCGGCAAAGGTCACCAGGTCGAGATCTCCTCGATCGTTCACCAGGAAGCGATAGTGAACTCCGAGCTTGGCCAGGGGACGCAGGTCGGCCGTAACCACGCTGGACTTGTCGAAACGCTTGACGATGATGTGGGGGTCGACCATCGTCTGAAAAGCCACCCAATCCGGTCCAAGATGCAGAACCCGATAGTTGGGGGGAGGCTCGAGCAAGAACTTCCCGTTAGCACTCACGATGACCAGCGTCACCGCGTCTTCCTGCTTTACTTCGAGCATGACGGTGCCCTGGTCGTTGATGAAAATGCGGGTCACGTTCTGGACCCCCATCTCGAACTCAGCCGTGACGGCCTTGTCCGGGATGTTGATCACCTGGAAAACCAGCCCCTTCTTCTCCGTTTGAGCCACCACCAGGTAGATGAAGTAGGGCGAAACCTCCCACAAGAAACGATCATCCTTCCCGGGAGTCAGGGTGGCGGTGAAGAAGCTCAGAGCCTCGCTCGACCGGGGATTGAGCAAGTTTAACGAGTGGCTGGTGGCTCCCCCTCCGTCGCTCTCCTTCTTGCCGAGCAAGCGAAAAATCTTCTCGCTGAGCCGCTTCTCTGGTTGGATCTTCTCATAGCAGAACTCACGCCCGTCAGCGTTAATGCGCAACTTTCCAAGCCGAACATTTTCCTCCGGGCGAGCCCGGAACAGCTCCACCTTGGTGAGCTGGGCGTTGCGGTCATAAGGCAGCCGGACGAAAAGCCCCGACTCGGTCCGAAAGAACACTTCTCCGTTATTCCCGACCGCCAGCGTCTCGCGCAAGTTGGCCACGGGACGGGTCCACTGGAAGGCGCTGCCGCGGTGGATGCGCACCTCGCCAGGGAACTGAGCGATGAAGTAACGCCCGTTATAGCTTCCGTAAAGACGAACCATCCCTGCTCGATTCCAGAAGGATATGGGGAGACGACCCGAAAACCCCAGGACAACATTGATCTTTGCCCCCCAATGGGTGGCTTCCTTCCGGAGCAGCGATATGTTAAAGCTATGGGCAATCGGGTTGGCAGGTCTGGCTGGCTGGGCTGGCTTCGAATTTTTCTGTCAGACGCGAGGAGACTGCCGTCTTCGACTGGCTGCCGAGCAACTTGACGACCGTACCCTGCTCATCGCTGACGACTCGCACGCCTGCTTGCGCTTCTCCTTTCCCTTTGTCAACAACGGACCTCAACAGGCGCTGTTGATCGATGCCAGCGCCAACCTCCAGCCAGCAGGCGAGCATTTCAGCGAGCTACAGCCAGTCTGTCGCCTGATCAATCCCCAGAAATGGCGTGCGGACGGCTACTGGGATGCCTCTACCATCGTCCCCGGTGAGCAGCTCAAAGTCTGGGTAGAGCTCTGGTTGACAGCACCCGACATTCGCACCGTTCTCGGCAGCATCACCCAGCTGCGCCTGGACGTCTTCTTCAAGTATTACGGTCGTACACCGATGATTTACCGGCGAGAGGAGCTGTTCCTCGATCTGAGTCGCTTCAAGATCGTGGACGAGCATCCCGAGCTCCCAGCCCCTGCTCAAGAGCCGAAGAAAAAGGGGCCGTCCGATCCGAGCTCTCGGGTCGTACCCCTGCGTACCAAACTGTTGCGACCTGGCGACGATCTGCTTGAAATCGTCAGGCAGTACACGGAGGGCGTCGCCAGCCCCGGCGATCTGGTAGCGGTGGCTGAATCAGCCGTGGCCATCATGCAGGGTCGAATCGTCTATTGCGAGGACATCAAGCCCCGTTATCTCGCTTGCCGCCTCAATCGTATGTTCGGCATGCACTCATCCCTGTCGTCGGTCTACGCTCTCGAGATGGCCTTTCAGGAGGTCGGCACAGCCCGAATGCTGCTCTCTTTTGCAGCCGGGCTGCTGGGAAAACTCCGGCGACGCGACGGAGACTTTTATCGAGTGGCCGGTCGCGCCGTAGCTGTCATTGACGACTGCACGGGCACACTTCCTCCTTTCGACAAGCACGTAGTTCTCGGGCCCGCGCGCGGCGACGAGCTGGTCGAGTTAATCAAGCGAGAAACTGGCCTTGACTGCGCCATCGTGGACGCCAACGACCTCGGTAAGGTGGACGTGCTCCACCTGTCGGACAAGACCCGTAAGCAAGAGGTGGTGGAAGCGCTCAGGCCCAACCCTCAGGGGAACGCCGACGAGATGACGCCTCTGGTTTTGATTCGAGCCACGGTTGCGGCCCCTGCAACAGCCTGAAAAACAACTGAGGGAGCGGGTCCCAGACCCTGCTCCCTCAGCCGCAGATTTCGGAGACCGAAACCTTCTTACATCTCCTTTGCAGGAGTGCCCTTCTTCTTCGGGGCAGGCTTCGCGGCGGGCTTCGCGGCTGGCTTGGCTGCGGGCTTAGCTGCGGGCTTAGCTGCGGGCTTAGCTGCGGGCTTCGCGGCTGGCTTGGCAGCCGGTTTGGCTGCCGGCTTGGCGGCGGGCTTAGCTGCCGGTTTCTTGGTATCGGCCTTCTTAGGTGTCTCCTTCTTAGGCGGCACTGTTTCACCTCCACTGCGTTGGGGGTCCCCAGGCACGCCCGAAGACCCGAAAATCCGTTTGACCGCGTTGAAGGATTTCCCTGAATCGAGCCCCTCCTCCTTCTGGAAACGGCACTTTTTTCAAGATTTTTCGAATCCTGGCCCAACCTCATGAAACTGATAACCACGGCGTTTTTGCTCGGGAGGAACCTTCAACTCAACTTGAAAGATCGGGATGGCGAAGAAAATTTCAACCAGAGGAGCGCCTGATGGCCGCACAGATTCTCAGGGGACAGCCAGTTGTCGAACGCCTGCACCGCAACATCGAGCAGCAAATTGCCGCCCTGGCTGCGCTCGAGATCGTGCCGACCCTGGCAATCGTCGACGCCACCGGAGACGCTTCCTCCGCTCTTTATGCCAGTGAGAAGGAGAAGGCATGCGCGAAGTTAGGGATTCAAACCCAGCTCCTGACCTTACCTCCCTCGGGCGCTGGACGAGAGCTCGTCGAACACCTCCGCGAACTGGCTGAAAGCTCGAAGGTTCACGCCATCATAATGGAATCTCCGGTCAGTGAAGAGTATTCTTCTCTCCATCCCAGCCTTCGCATTCCTCCCGAGAAGGATGTCGAAGGTCTTCACCCGGTGAATCTCGGTCGCCTGGTTGCGGGCAACCCGCTGTTTGTTCCGGCCACGGCTGCCGCCTGCGTGGAGATGCTCCACCACTACGAAATTCCCATCGCTGGCAAACGAGTCGTAATTGTCGGGAGAAGCCTCGTGATCGGAAAGCCTCTGGCTCTTCTTATGCTCGCCGAAGACGCGACCGTTACGCTCTGTCATTCCCTGACTCGCGATCTTGCCTATGAGACTCGGCAAGCCGAGATTCTCATCGTGGCAACCGGCAAGCCGGAGTTAGTGACTGCCTCGATGGTCACGCCAGGAGCGGTGGTTCTGGATTTCGGCACTAACTTCGGACCTGATGGCCAGGTCGTGGGGGACGTGGAGCAAGCGGGAGTCAAGCTGGTGGCTTCGGCTCTCTCCCCCCCGCAAGGGGGTCTGGGCCCGGTCACAACGGCTCTACTTTTATGGCAAGTTGTAGAGGCTGCTCGCTTGCGGGCAGAGGTAAAGGCAACCTCTTGAGGAATGGCCCCTGGTCCATGTCAGAGCGGCGTGACAAGATACCTGAGCCCACCATCGCGAGACTGCCGAGCTACTTTCGATGCCTTGTCGAATTGCAGGAGGCCGACCAGGAGATTGTATCCAGTGAAGAGCTGGCCTCCCTGGCGGGTGTGAAGGCCTCTCAGTTTCGTAAGGATCTGTCCCATTTCGGGGAGTTCGGAATTCAAGGCCTGGGCTATCCTGTTGCCGATCTGCTCGACCGCATAGCGGCCATCATGCAACTCGACCAGGACCACGACGTGGTCCTGGTGGGTGCCGGAAATCTGGGCTCGGCTCTGGCAAACTTCCCTGGCTTCTCGCGCTGGGGCTTTCGCATCGTTCGAATCTACGACCAGGCCCCGGACAAAATCGGCATGCGACTGCACGGGGTGACCATCCGGGACGTGGCCGAGCTACCTTGCCCACTGAGGCTGAAGCTGGGCATCCTGGCGGTCCCACCTTCGGGGGCTCGCACAGTCGCCAAGCTGCTGATTGATTCCGGGGTGGAAGCTCTGTTGAACTTCACCGGAGCCAATCTGGGGCATCCCGACAGCGTGGTCGTACGCAACGTGGACATGACCCACGAACTGGCCATCCTGGCCTACCACCTGACGGGCCCCTTGAGCCGAGAGGACTGAGGGGCTGGTGTCACGTCACCCCTCTGGCCGATCGGCTAACGGCTACACTCGGGTGACTTCTTCGGGCGGTTGACCCGGTGCTGGCGCCCCGTTGCTGGCCGCCTGAATCGGCGGAGCGGACGGGGCCGTACTGGCGTTCTTGAAGCCGTGGATGGCTTCGCCGGCAGCTTTGCCAATCTCAGGGAGGCGACGGGGACCAAAAATGATCAACGCAGCCACCAGCAACAAGACCAGCTCCATCGGACCCAGGGTCCAAGCAAAAACCATGTTCTCCACGCTCTTGGCTCCTTCTATGCTTCGTGCTGCGAGCACGAGAAACTACTCTGTTCTGAGCCCAGTATACGCTCCTCCCCCACGGCGCGCAACCAGGTCATTTTCCCGTAACCCTCATTAGGATAAGACTGAATTCGAACAGCAGATAGATGGGCAAAGCCACAACCGTGCAGGTCAGGGCGTCAGGCGTCGGGGTAGCCAGAGCGGCCACCAGGAAGGCGACGAAGACGGCCAGTCGGCGCTGACGCGCCAGGCCCCGCGAGCTCACCAGCCCCAAATTAGCAAGAAACAACAAGACTAATGGCAACTGAAACATCAGTCCGCAAACTAGCAAGAGCCCGGTCACAAATCCCATAAATTCATCGATTCGGATCTGAGCTTTCAGATCAGGGGTGGCATACGACATAAAAAATCCCATCGTGGTGGGCAACACGACGTAGTAAGCAAAGACTCCGCCCACCACGAACAAGAGGATCGACATCGGCAGCATGGAGATCAGCCAGCGACGCTCGCGCGATGTCAGACCGGGCAGGACGAACATTGCCACATTATAGAGAATGATGGGTGCGGCAATAAAGATACCTGCAACCATAGCCAGCTTCAAGTAGGCGAAGAAGGCCTCGGTCGGGCCGGTGAAAATCAGCTCGGCTTTGGGGCCGAGCAAGGGACGCACCAGCGAGAGCAGAGTAGGAGTGTAGAAGTAGCAGACCGTGGAGGCCACCACCCAGGCAAGCACCGACCAGAAGATGCGCGTGCGCAACTCGGAAAGGTGATCGACCAGGCTCATAGGCCGGTCGTGAGGGGTCTCATCGACCAGGGGCTCTTCCATCCCGGGGGTCAGGAGGCGGGCGGCTCGTTCTGGTCCTGGCCCGATGCTTTCTGCTCACCCTCTTTGAGGGCTCGCTTGAAGGCGCCCACCCCGGAGCCCAGCGAGCCACCGGCCCGCATGAAAATTCCCGGCCCCAACAGCAAGAGCGCGATAAAAAAGATCAAGACCCATTCCCACGGTCCGGGCATGGCGGACCTCCTCTTGAACCATTTTCAGCCGAAACCGTGAGCGTCTCGGCTACACAGCATGCGGTCTTGGTGTGCTTCGACCCGGCCGAGGGCTTCCCTCTGCAGAAGGATCGACTCCCAGCAGCCCGAACCTAGTAAAACGGTAAACGGTGGTTCCTATCCCTTGAGCAATGGGAGTAGCTGGCTCCCGAGAGGAGTGGACGGTGGCCCTCGATCTTGCAACCTCGTTCCGGTACCCGCTCAACGACCCGGACGCGAAGAAGAAGCTTGCACTTGGGGGAGCGTGTTTTTTCCCCGGCATTCTCTTGCTGGCCATTCCGTTTGTCGTCCTGGGCGGCTATGGCATCTCGGCTATGCGCAAGGTCATCAAGGGCGAAGAGGACGAGCTGCCCGAATGGGAGCTGATGGCCGATCACTTCCGGTTCGGCCTGATGGCCCTGATTATCTTTCTCGGCTACTACGCCGTCCCGTTCCTGGTGACCGTGTTTACCATCGGCGGGTCGCTTATCTCGCTCCTGGGGACGCGAGCCGCCGATGGCTCGGCCAGTGTCGGGATCTGGTTCATTCTTGGAACCATCCTGGCGGGTTTGATCGGACTTGCTATCTACTTCATCCTGCCTATGGCCATCCTCAACTATGCGACCACCGACGAAATCGGCTCGGGCTTTGCGATCGGAAACATCATCGAGAAGATAACCTCCAACCTTCAGCCTTACGCTGTCGTGGTTCTGGTCAACCTGGCTATCGGTACCGTGTGCTCGATCCCTCTGAACATTCTCAGCAATCTTCCTCTGATCGGCATCCTGGGTCTCTTCTTCGGCGGGGTCCTGTGCACTTACGGAATGTTGGTACAGGCCCACATCACCGGCACCTTCTACCGGGAGACCTTTGGCAGCCATGTCGGTGCGAGCACCAACACTACGGAAGGCACCGGCCTCGAGGCCGAGCGTTGGCAACGCGACGACTGACCCTCCTGGTCGACTTGACTGGCGCCGAGACTATGCATGCCAGGCTGGCAAGATCACCCGGTCCGCTATGAGTGAAGGGGAAGCACCTCCACCTCGTGACCCGCCTCAAGCCGCTCGACCTCTTCGGGGAGCACCGCCAGAGCGTCCGCATCGACCATTGAGCGCAGGATGTGCGAGCCCTGATCGCCCGTAGCTCTGGCCAGGGTGCCGGACCCGGTCGTTTCCAGCCGGCAGCGAAGAAACGTCGTCAGTCCTGGCTTCTTGGTGACCTCGTGGGCCAGACGAGCGGTTTGCCTCTGTCTACGCTGTGGAGGGCGCCCCATCATCAGCTCCAAAGCCGGACGCACGAACAGCTCGAACGTCACCATTGAGGATACCGGATTGCCAGGTAGCCCAAACATGGGAATGGAGCCGGCCAGCCCGAAAGCCAGGGGCTTACCAGGTCGCATCTTGATTCGCCAGAAACTCAGCTCTCCACCCAGTCGGCCGATCAGATCGCGCACATGGTCGTGCTCCCCAACCGAAACCCCGGCCGAAGTGACCAGTACTTCTGCCTGATCCAGGGCCTGGCGCAGGATGCGCTCGAGGGCGGCCGGGTCGTCGCTTACCGGGCCCATGCGCAGAGGCTCTCCCCCGCAAGCCCGCACCTGAGCCTCGATGGCATAGGAGTTGCTATCCCGGATCTGGCCCGGACCCATGGGCTGACCGGGAGGCACCAACTCGCTCCCGGTGGACACGATGGCTACTCGAGCCCGGGGCACACAAACCAGCTCGGGGTAGCCCAGAGAGGCGGCCAGCCCCAGGTCAGCCGGGCGCAAACGGTGACCTGGTTGCAAGACGACCTCACCGGACTGAAGGTGCTCGCCTTGCCGGCGCACGTTCTCAGCCGGCCGAATGGGTCGGCCAAAGCGGACCTTGCCGTCCAGATGCTCAGAGTCCTCGACCATGGCGCACGCATCGGCTCCGGGACAAAGCATGGCCCCGGTCATGATCGCCGCCGCCTGACCCGGGCCAAGCTCGAAGTCAGGCACCGTCCCGGCTGGAACCGACCCCACCACCTCCAGCCAGCCTCCGTCGGCAGTCTCCGCGGAGCGAACGGCGAACCCGTCCACGGCAGAGTTGTCGAATGGAGGATGGGCCTCGCGAGCAACGACTTCCTGGGCCAGGACCAGACCCAGAGTCTGGCTCAACGAAAGCGTGCGTGGCTCGAGCGGAGCCACCTGGCTGAGGATACGCTCCAGTGCCTGGGAGACGCTTAGCAAACTGCAGTCCCACGCGTTGACCGTTCAGAGTCAGCACCAGCGGGAAGCTGAACGCTCATGAATGAGGAGGTCAACGCGCTCTGCCTCAGGGAATCGACTCGACCAGCAGGGCCATCCCCTGGCCGCCGCCCACGCAGGCGGTGGCGATGCCCAGCTTTCCCCCGCGACGACGCAGCTCGTAGAGAAGCGTGAGGGTGAGACGGGCCCCGGAGGCACCCAGGGGATGGCCGATAGCCACCGCTCCCCCATTCACGTTGACCTTCTCGCGAGGAAGCCCGAGCTCACGCTCCACCGCCAGGTACTGGCATGCAAAAGCCTCGTTCACCTCGATCAGATCGATCTCGTGCAACGATCTGCCCGTCTTCTGCAGCAGGTCGCGCACCGCCGGCGCCGGCCCGATCCCCATCAAATCGGGGATGACCCCCTTGACCGACCATCCCAGGAGCCGTCCGAGAGGCTTGGCGTCACGCTTTCTGGCCGAATCGGCGCTGGTAAGTATGAGGGCGGCTGCGCCGTCATTGATTCCCGAAGCGTTTCCGGCGGTGACAACCCCATCCGCTCGGAAGGCAGGCTTGAGCCTGGCCAGACCCTCCAGAGTGCTATCGGCCCGGATGCCTTCATCCCTGTCGATGGTCACGCTGCCCTTCTTACCGCGAACCTCGACGCCCACGATCTCTTCTTGCAGCCGGCCCGAGCTCTGGGCTTGGGCAGCGAGAAGCTGGCTGCGCAGTGCGAATGCGTCCGTGTCCTCGCGGGTGATCCCATACTGCGCTGCCAGGTTCTCGGCCGTGTTGGACATGCTGCAGCCGCAGTAGGTATCGGTCAGAGCGTCCCAGAGAGAATCTCCCATGCTGCTCTGACCCAGTGCGATTCCCCAGCGGGCACCTCGGATGACGTGGGGAGCCTGGCTCATGGACTCCACCCCGCCCACCAGAACCTCCTCCGCGTCGCCGCAGAGGATCTCCTGGGCGCCCGACACGATGGCCTGAAAGCCGGAAGCGCACAGACGATTGACAATCATCGCCGGCACCGGAATCGGAACCCCTGCCCGCAAGCCCACGTGGCGAGCCAGATAGGCCGCGTCGCCGCTGGATTGAATCACATTCCCGAAGACGACGTGGTCGATGTCCTCTGCCCGCACCTGGCTGCGCTTGAGCGCCTCCAGGCTGGCGGTAAGGGCCAGGTCGGCGGCCGAGAGGTCACGCAGCGAGCCTCCAAACTTGCCGAATGGGGTCCGAGCGCCCCCGGCGATCACGATGTCTAACACTGCCATTGTCTTCTCCTTCTTCAGCGTCCTGTAAAGGCGGGGGCCCGCTTCTCGAGAAAAGCCGTCATGCCCTCGGTTCGATCGGCGCTGGAGCATAGTTTCCCAAACTCTTTGGCCTCGATGGCCAGGCCCTCATCCAGGCTGGTATCCAACCCCTGGTCCAGGGCCCGCTTGGCCGCGGCAACCGCCAGCGGCCCGTTCTTGGAGACCTCGCTGGCGATGTTCTGGCAGACCTGCAACAGCTGGTCGCGAGGAACCGCCAGGTTGACGAGCCCGATCTGGACAGCCTGGGCAGCCTGGATCTTGGTGCCCGTGGCCAGCATCATCATGGCGTGGCCGCGACCGATCAGCCGAGGCAGGCGCTGGGTTCCGCCATAACCAGGAATGATGCCCAGCGTCACCTCAGGCAAGCCCAACACGGCGTGCTCGGCGGCCACCCGCACGTCACAAGCCAGAGCCAGCTCGAGACCGCCCCCCAGAGCGTAGCCATTGATTGCGGCGATGGTGAACAGGTGCGATTTCTCCAGGCGACGGAAAAGCTTCTGGCCCTTCTCGGCGGCCTTCTTGCCCGAGCGCGAGTTGAGATCTTTCAACTCGCCGATGTCTGCTCCGGCCACGAATGCCTTGTCGCCGCCGCCCGAGATGAGCAGAACGCGCCACTGGGGATTGGCCTCAATCTCATCCAGAGCCTGCTCCATCTCATCGAGCACCTGGTTGTTGAGTGCGTTAAGCTTGTCGGGTCGGTTGACGCTCATGACGGCCAGATGGTCCTGGTAACAGAGGATCAGGGTTTTGTACTTCATGTCCACGCCACGCATCAATTATTGGCTCCTTCGCTTAGAACTTGGCTCAACGGCGGAAAACCGACAGGTCGATCCCACGGGGTGGGTCGCTGGAGTAGTCATAGAAGCCTCTGCCGGTTTTGCGTCCCAGGTAGCCGGCCCGCACCATCGCCCGATTCAGGGGACAGGGCTCGAACTTGGGATTACCCAACTCGGCCAGCAGTCCCTCGCAGGCGTGCAGTTGCACGTCGACGCCGATCAGGTCGAGCAGCGAAAGGGGGCCAATGGGCATGTTACCGCCCAGCTTCATGGCCGCGTCCAGGTCCTCCACGCTCCCCACTCCCTCGTACAGGGCCCACATGGCCTCGTTGAGGTAGGGAATGATCAGCCGATTGAAGAGAAAGCCCGGGGTATCGCGCGCTTCCACGGGCGACTTGCCCAGTTTCAGAGCCACCTCCCAGGCCGTCTTGAATGACTCCTCGGAGGTCAGGGGAGTGCGCACGACCTCGATCAGCTTCATCAGTGCTGGAGGATTGAAAAAATGCATCCCCACCACGCGGTCGGGTCGATTGGTGGCCCGGGCCATTTCGGTGACTGAAAGCGAGGAGGTGTTCGTGGCCAGGATGGAGTGGGAGGGACAGAGGGCGTCGAGGCGAGCGAACAGCTCGTTTTTGACCTCGATCCTCTCGGTCACGGCCTCGATCACGAGGTCGGCCTGAGCCACCTGATCGAGATCGACGCTGTGGGTGAGGCGGTCGAGCGTTGCCTTCAGGTCGTCCTCGCTCAGCTTGCCCTTTTGCACGAACTTCTCCAGGCTGCCCTGAATGGTCTTCAAAGCGCGCTCGAGAAAGCTCGTCTCGACATCGTTCATGATCACCGTGAAGCCGGCCGAGGCAGCGATCTGAGCGATTCCGGAGCCCATCGTGCCGCTGCCCACCACGGCGATTGTCTTGACTTGATTTGCAGTTGCTGTTGCCATCTATCCTTACTCCCTTGAAATCTGGAGGAACCTAGCCTCCCACCGAAGCGGTCTCGTTCATTTTGCCCAGCACCAGCTCCCCATACTCTCCCGTAGAGCGGCCGCTGGAGGTGGAAAGATCAGTCAGAATCCCTTCGGCGAAGAGCTTCTCCACAGCTCCTTCGATGCTCTGGGCGGCCTTCTTCTCGCCCAGGTAGTCGAGCATCATGGCCACAGCCAGGATGGCCGCCAGGGGATTGGCCTTTCCCTGCCCGGCGTAGCGTGGGGCCGAGCCATGGATAGGCTCGAACAGACTGACCTGTCCGGGGTGGAGGTTGGCTGAGGCAGCCAGGCCCAGCCCACCCTGAATCATCGCTCCCAGGTCGGTGAGAATGTCGCCGAACATGTTGGTGGTCACCACCACATCCAGCCACTCGGGGTTCTTAATCATCCACATGGCACAGGCATCCACGTAGGCCGTCGCCGTGGTCACGTCAGGAAAATCGCGGGCTACTTCTTCGAAAGTGCGACGCCAGAGGTCGTGGGCCACCACGGCGTTGGCTTTGTCCACTAGCGTGAGGTGCTTGCGCGGGCGGGTGCGGGCCAACTCGAATGCATACCGGATCACCCGTTCGGTACCGCGCCGGGTGTAGATACACTCGCAGGTTGCCACTTCGTCCGGAGTGCCCTTCTTGAAGAACCCCCCCATCCCAATGTAAGCATCCTCGGTGTTCTCACGAACGACCACCATGTCCACGTCCCGCGGCTGCTTGCCCTTGAGAGGGCAGACCAGTTCGGAGTAAAGCCGGATGGGGCGAAGGTTGACATACATGTCGAGATCCCAGCGCAGGCAACCGATGATGCCTCGTTCGAGCACTCCCCGCTCCACGCGCGGGTCGCCAATGGCTCCGAGATACACTGCGTCCAGGTTGCGGATCTCTTGCAGATTCTGGTCGGGCAGAAGCTCTCCCGTGGCCAGGTAGTGGTCGGCTCCGAAGGGATAGCGGTGCAGACTGACCTCGAATCGGAACTGGCGCGAGGCGCTCTCGAGCACCCTCAACCCCTGCTCGACGACTTCGGGACCGATTCCATCCCCCGGAATCACGGCGATGCGATACATCTCTACTCCCTCGCGGATGACTGAATGCTCGACCGGGAACACTTCCTCTGGCGGCGGGGCGCATCTTTGTGAGTGGCCGGGAAACTCCTCTCCCGACTCGAAGCTAGATGCCGTGCGACGACGGGACTTCTTGAGCGGACTGCTGGGTCTGGCCCTCTCCCCTCCCCTGCTGGCCCAGAGCGGCCTGGCTGCCTTCCGACGCCACTCGGCCCGAATGCTGGAAGTGCCTGAATCCTGGCTCGACTGGCCGATAGCCGAGTCCATCTGGCGCAGCGGGGCCAGCGATGAGCTGAGCCTCTACCGGGCCTGGTATCCTCACCTCACCTGGAAAGTCCTGGAATGGAGCGTGGAGCCCACCTTCTGTCCCCCGCGGAGGCCTCGCTGGGAAGACGCTCCCGATGCTTGAGGCAGACGTGGCCGTGGTGGGCTCGGGGGTCGCCGGAGCCCTGGTCGCCTGGCAACTGGCTACCTCGGGCCTGAAAGTGCTGGTGCTCGAGGGCGGACCTCGAATCAGACGGCGTCAGGCTATCGAGCGCTTTCGCCTAGCGCCCCACGGAGGTCTGGACGCGCCTTATCCGGTCGAGCCGGTGGCCGTTGTGGGGCAGTTTGATCGTCACTACCTGCAGGCTGGCCCGGACCTCTTCACGGGGACTTACCTGCGGTTGGTCGGGGGCACGACCTGGCACTGGCTGGGCACGGCCATGCGGCTATTGCCGGCCGACTTCGAGCTGCGCTCACGCTACGGAATCGCGGTAGACTGGCCCTTCGGCTATGCCGAGTTGGAAGAAGATTACGACCGCGCCGAGCGGGCTCTTGGTGTGGCGGGCCTGGGCGATTGCGGCTCGCCGCGCTCGAACCCTTACCCTCAGCCCGGACTGCCGGCCACCTATCTTGAGCGCAAACTGGCCGGCGTGGGGCGCTACCCGATCGAGGTGTTGCCCGCCGCGCGCAACAGTCAGCCCTACGAGGGACGGCCCGAGTGTTGCGGCAGCGCTACTTGTGTGCCCATTTGTCCGAACGGGGCCAAGTATGATGCCACGGTGCACCTCGAGCTGGCCGAGCGGGCCGGAGCCCGGATCCTGGCCCATCACCAGGTGGTGCGCCTGGAAGGAAACACCGAGGGACACGTGCATAGAGCACGAACGGCGCACGGCGCGGAGGTCCAGGCTCGGGTCTTCGTTCTGGCCGCCCACGCCATCGAGATCCCCCGTCTTTTGCTGGTATCGGGACTGGCCCGGGACTCGGGCCAGGTCGGGCGCAATCTGATGGGCAGCCTGGGGCAGATCAGTTGGGCCCTGGCACCCGAGCCGGTTTACCCCTTTCGTTCGCCCCAGGTGGTCTCGGGAATCACCGCCTTCCGCGATGGCCCATTTCGGGCCAGACGAGCCGGCTTTCTGACTTCCATCGGCAACGATGGGTGGCCCGAGCCACCCACTCGGCGGGCCGAGCGAATGATGGAGGATGGGCTGCGCGGCAAAGCCCTGCAACAGGCCCTGCGCGATCACGCGAGTCGCCAGGTGCTGTTGGTCTCCAATTGTGAGCAGTTGCCCGAGCCCGACAACCGGGTGACGCTGGGCGAGCTCGTCGATGCCTATGGAGTTCCCAGACCGCGCATCCACTACCGGATGGGGACTTACACCCGCGAAGGGATGGACGAAGCGGTTCTCGTACACGCCCGCCTGCTTGATCGCTGGGGTGCGACCATGGTCCACCACGTCGAGGAGAGCACCGACCCGGCCCACATCCTGGGCACCTGCCGGATGGGTCGTGAGCCAGGCCGGTCGGTCGTAAATCCCCAGCTTCGTTGTCACGAGCACGACAACTTGTGGATCGTCAGCACGGCCGTCTTCCCGACCAGTGGTGCCTGCCCACCAACTTTAACCCTGGCTGCGTTGACCTTCCGCGCCTGCCGCTCCATCGAATGCTTCTTGAGGCAGGGTTCCTGAAGAGAACGTGCTAAACTGATAAAGAGGGTGAAACAGGCCCTCTAGCTTAATTTGTGCAGAATGGAGAGCAGCGCTTGGACGGCTTGCCGCCTTCCAACCCGGGCCCCGATGGTCCCTCGCAGGAAGCGGACCCCCTGGCCCTGGCACGCCGCCTGATCGACATGGCTCGGGCTGAAGAGCTCGAGCATGTCGAGCTAGGTCCGTTGCCCGTGCTGCCTGCCCCCGGGGCCGAGCTCAGCCCGCTCGAGCTGGCCATGCAGCTCCTTTACGCTGCCCGCGAGGAAGAAGATACCACCAGGCCACCCGAAGAGAATCCACTTGACCTGGCCATGCGGCTGATCGACTCGGTGCGCCAAGACGAGGGATTGCCCGGCGAAGACCGGCTGGCGGTGGCCAGCCAGCTGCTGGAAGTTGAGGAACGAGAGCGTGGGTTGGCGGCACGCCGGGGGACAGGATCGCCGGCCTCGCCCGAGCCAGAAATCCCGGCTCTGCCGCTGTTGACTCCACTCCCGGGGGCACAGAGGCCCTATTTGACCGCGGACGGACTTCTTTCCCTGCCATTGATCAAGCCTGACGCCGATTCGCCATACATTCCTACCCGGCCTCTCGTGGAGGTCACGCCTGTGATTGCGGCCCTGCCGGTGATTGAGGATGTCGCCACGCCGACCGGGCAGCTGGTCGAAGCTAGGGTCACAATGTCCCAGATTCCGGCTTTGCCGCTGATTGACAGTGTGCCCGAGATTGTGGACCTGCCACGCATCGATACTGCGGACCCTCTGCCCGAGCTTCCGGCCCTGCCAAAGGACGAGGCTGCCGGCAAGCTGCCCGAAGCTCCGGCCCTGCCGCAAGTCGAGATGCCGGCGCTATCCGAGATTCCAGCCTTACCGATTCTCAAGGCTATACCCGAGCCCCCAACGGCTGATGTTGAGCCCTCGCCGACCCCGGAGAGCCGGCCGATGCGCCTGGCCGATACGCCCGCACTGCCACTCGAGTCGGCCCGAGCGCACGATCCCGATCCGACTGTGATGGCCCGTCAGCTCCTGGAATCGGGTGAGAGGTCCGACCCCGCCTTTCTGGCTCGCCAGTTGCTCGATGAGGCAGCTCGTGAGGAAACGTCCGACCCCTTTGCCCTGGCTCGACGACTGCTCAAAGATGCGCTGCGCGAAGAAGAGCCCGTGGCCAACCAGCTCATGGGAGCTCCGGTGGAGGAAGTCGCCCCTCCTCCACGCTTCGACCCGGCTGGCCTGGGGGTTCCTGGCGAGCAGCTTCTGGGTGCTCCCGAGCCCGCTCCGTTCTGGCAGGGCTCAACTCCCGCCTGCCCGCCTACCCCGGAGCCGCCCATCCCCACTCAGGAGCCACCCGCCGCGGAGGCGCCCATCCAGCCTCCCTGGGCCACTCAGGAACCGCCCGCCGCGGAGGCCCCCATTCAGCCTCCCTGGGCCACTCAGGAACCGCCCGCCGCGGAGGCCCCCATCCAGCCTCCCTGGGCCACTCAGGAACCGCCCGCCGCGGAGGCGCCCATCCAGCCTCCCTGGGCCACGCGCGAGGAGCCAGAGAGTGCTCCTCGTCTGGCTCTCGAGCGGGCAGTCAGCGAACCGAACCAGAGCCCCACCGCCATTCCGGTCGAGCCTGACTCCAAGCCTCTGCCCCTGGAGCGTCGCGAGATGCCCATGAGCAGGACCATGCGCATGGAAGTTCCCAAGATCGGGCCCAATGTCCGGGAGGAGGCCTCCCGCCTGGCGCTTGAGAGGGCCCCGAAACGGAAAGTCGAGTCCACTCGCGACGGGGAAAGCGACCCGGTGAGGGTGAGACCTGACAAGAACATCCCCACCGTCCCGGTCGTTCCTCAGACTTACAGGCCCGTGGCCGCAGCCCCCGCACCGAGTAGCCCCCGCCGAGTCGCCGCCCTGACTCCCAAGCGTCCGGACGGATTTGGCACCGACCTGAGAAGGCGACTTCGTCGCCTGGTCGATCGCTCAGCGCGAGTTGAGCCAGAAGACGTGGTCATCTTCACTCGACAATTCTCCGCCATGGTGAGCGCCGGTCTGCAACTGCACCAGGCCCTCCACTTCTACGCCGAGAGCCATACCGAGAGCGGTCTGGGGGAAGTGATTTCGGAGGTAGCTGGCAAGGTGAGTCAGGGCTCAACCCTGTCGGCGGCCATGCGCCAGCATCCCACGGTTTTTCCCGAGGTTTACACCGGTCTCATCGCCGCCGGTGAGACCACCGGCATGCTGGTGGCTATTCTCTCCAAGCTGGCCGAGCTCTGCGAGCGCAATCAGAAATTGCGCCAGAGAGTGCTGGCGGCGGTCACTTATCCAGCAGTCGTGATGGTGGTCTCGCTGATCTGCATCGCGGTCTTCATCTGGGTAGTGCTGCCCATGTTCGTCCCTATGTTCAATCAGCTCGGGGTGCAACTGCCCTGGCCGACCCGGACACTGCTCTGGCTCTCGGATGCGGGCCGCAATCCCATTCTATTGACCTCTCTGGGGCTGAGCATTCCCATGCTCTGGCTCAGCTGGCCCTGGTGGAGACGTTTTTTTGGCAGCCCTCGCCGCAAGCGTGCCATTGACCGCGCCCTGCTTGGGCTCCCCTACTTTGGCCCGCTCATCGAGAGAATCATCACGGCCAGGTTGCTGTTCTCCATGGCCAGTCTGCTGGATGCGGGCATTGCGTTCACCAGCTGCCTGGAAAAGTGCGAGCATGTCGCCGGCAATGCTGAAATCGCACACCGACTGAAGATGGCTCGCGGCTTGCTGATTGAAGGGGATACCGCGGCCGATTGCCTGGCCGCTCATCGCGTGTTTCCCAGCGGGGCTATCCAGATGATCGCCGTGGGTGAGGAGTCGGCCCAGCTCTCGGAGATGATCCGTCGGGTCGCCACGGTCTACGAAGAGGACGTGCAGATGGCCCTGATGGACCTGGCCTCGATGCTGGAGCCGCTGATCCTGCTGGTGATGGGCGTGGTGGTCGGATTCATCGTGCTGGCCTCGGCTCTACCGACCGCTCAGCTGCTCCAGAGCCTGTGAAACTCCTTTACTCGATCCTGCTGCTCTTATGGTTAGCGGCGCCGCTGCGGGCCGATCCCGTGCTGGGGCGAGCCACGTTCGAGGTGCGCGATGGGGCCCGCAACAAGACTCTGCTGGTGGATGTATGGTACCCCGTTGCCCCGGGTACAGCCGGCGCAGAGCCAGATGGGGCCTTCGTAACCTCGCCAGAAGCCCGTAACGCTCCCGTTCAGGGCGACCAGTTACCCCTGGTGATGCTCTCGCACGGCTTCCACGGCCAGCCCGCCACCTTGAGCTGGATCGCTCAGGCTCTGGTTGCACGCGGATATGTGGTGGCCGGCCCCACGCATGACGACCCCAACTGGCAGCACCTGCACATGAATCACTGGGAACGAGCCCGCGACATCAGCGCCGCGCTGACAGGCTTGCTCGACTCGCCCCTCGGTCAACATCTGGATGAGCAACGGGTCGGGATGGTGGGCTACTCGCTGGGCGGCGGCACCGGCATCTGGCTGGCCGGCGGGCTGGCCACCACCTACCGCCGAACGGCCAACCCCGGACCCGAATACGCACCTCAGGACGAGTTCTTTCCGGTCGGCTCTCTGCAGTACAACCAGCTGGTGGCCAGCACCGACTTCGAGTTGGCCGCCCGCTCCTACCGCGACCCGCGCCTGAAGGCCATCTTTCTGCTGGCCCCCTCGCTGGGCTGGGCCTTCGACGCCGAAAACCTGGCCCAGATCGAGGTCCCGATGGAGATCGTCCTGGGAACACGAGATGAAATGCTGGTGCCGAGCGGCAACGGAGAGTATTATGCCCGCTACGTTCCCGATTGCCAACTGCGGGTCATTGAAGGGGCCGGGCACTACATTTTTCTCGACCTGGCACGCCCAGAGGCTCTCCGGGCCGACCCGGCCCTGGCCGAAATTGCGGTCGACCCACCCGGGGTCGACCGCCTGGCTGTGCATCAAGAGGTTGCCGGCTGGATGATCGAGTTCTTCAACCGAAATCTCGGGCGTTGAAGTGAGTCGATTTAGTCGAAGACCAGGTCTTTCTGACGCTGGTGGTCTCCCAGGTTGCCGGTGTACTTGGTCAACGTCCCACCCCGCGGAATGAGCTTGCGGATGGTGGGAAATGAGTCGGTGGGATTGACGGCTCCGGGCGGACCGCTGACCGAAAAGCCTTCCTTGCCCTCGGGGGTGAGCTTGAAGGTCTGGGCAGTGAGCCCGAGCGAGGAGTAGTCATCGGGCTTGCTGTCGAGCACGTAGAACTCGAGCTTGGAGTAGCCAGGGTTGCCCGCGGTCACCCGCAATGGGTAGCTCAGGCTTTTGGCGTCATAAATGAGGTGAATGGGGGCGATGTTCCCCTGCTTGAGACGCTGGGCCAGCTCTTGCTTGCCTTTCGTGCCCGGTCTCATGCGAGCGGCCACGAACACGAAGTCGCGGCTGACGTAGTGGTCCAGGGCCCCTTTCATGTTCTTGGTCAGCTGAAACTTGTTGCTGCGCAGCCAGTCGTAGAGGTTGCCCCCGCTGGTGGCCTTCAGCACCACCAGCTCGTAGGGGCCGGCCACCTTGCGCTCGAGCACCTGCACTCCTGCGGCCTCGGGAGCGGCTCCGGCCGGGGCCCCTTTGTCCATGCTCCGCAGCGTCTCGGCCACCACGGTCATCTTGCGCAACTCGGTGAACGGGGCCCCGTTGAGCACGTCCACTTTGGGGCGCGATTCCACTGGAATGACCCAGGCGAACTCCTCGGTGGCGCCGTCATACTGAACCGAGAGGATCAGGTGCTCCTTCGTGCCTTGACGGAAAATGAAGGCCCTCTGCTCGTCGAGCCGCATCTGGTTGGAATCGATGGGGGGGCCGATGGGGATGGCGCAGCAGGCGAGCACCGGCGCGCTCAAAGTGACGGCCGCGACCAGGGCGATCAGACGCTTCTTCATGGGAACCTCCGCTTCGTGGCTGGAATGCCGAGTTCGTCGCCAGCCGAGGGGAACCTGTTCCCTAGACCGGATCGTAGTTGAGGTTGCTGGCCAGCCAGCGCTCCACCTCGTTCACACTCACTCCCTGACGGCGGGCGTAGTCTTCTACCTGGTCGCGGGCCAGCTTGCCCACCGCAAAGTAGCGAGCCTCGGGATGGGAGAAGAACCAGCCCGATACCGAGCTGGCCGGCAGCATGGCCAGGCTCTCGGTCAGCTTGATGCCGGCCCGCTTCTCCACCTCGAGCAGCTGCCAGAGCAAGCGCTTGGCCGTATGATCGGGACAGGCGGGGTAGCCCGGAGCGGGCCGGATGCCCCGATAACGCTCCTTGAGGAGGTCCTCCAGCTCGAGCTGCTCCTTCTGGCCGTAACCCCAGTCTCGCCGGGCCTCGAGATGGAGACGCTCGGCAAAAGCTTCGGCCAGACGGTCAGCTAGAGCTCGAGCCATGATGGCGTGGTAGTCGTCGTGGTCGGCCTCGAAGCGACGCACGAATTCGTCCAGTCCCTCTCCGACCGAGACCGCGAAGGCACCCAGATAGTCGGTCTGGCCCGTCTCGGCCGGGGCCACGAAGTCCGCCAGCGCGAAATTGGGGGCCTGGTTGCCCTTCTGGCGCTGCTCGCGCAGCGTGGGCAGCACGGCTTGAGGCTCCAGCAGCACGATATCGTCGCCCCGACTCTGAGCCGGGAAGAAGCCGTAGACGCCGCGCGGCTTGAGCACCTGCTCGCGCACCATGGTATCGAGCAGCTTGCGCGCGTCGTCATAGAGCTCACGGGCCTGGGGTTGCTCGAGAATCCTGGGGTACACCCCGCGCAACTCCCAGGTGGTGAAGAGGGGTGTCCAATCGATGAACTCGACCAGTTCGGCCAGAGGGAAGCTGATCTCTCGCACCCCGGTGAAGCGAGGGCGGTCTGGTCCGCCGCCGTTCCAGACGAACTGCGGTCGATTCTGGCGGGCCTCGTTCAGACTGAGAAAGCTCTGGGTCGAGCGCTGACTCTCGTGGCGCTCCCGCAGCTCCGCGTAGTCCTTCTCGATTTCGGCCATGAATGCAGTGCGGTCATCGATCAACCGCTGCAGCACCCCCACCGCTCGGGAGGCATCGAGCACGTGTACCACCGGATTTGGATAAACAGGGTCGATCTTGACGGCCGTGTGCATGCGCGAGGTGGTGGCCCCGCCGATGAGCAGGGGTAAACGGAAGCCCTCCCGCTGCATCTCCCGGGCCACGTGCACCATCTCGTCCAACGAGGGCGTAATCAGACCCGAAAGGCCGATGATGTCGGCTTTCTGCTCGCGGGCCGCGGCCAGAATACTGTTGGCAGGCACCATCACTCCCAGGTCGATCACCTTGTAGCCGTTGCAGCCGAGCACCACCCCGACAATGTTCTTGCCGATGTCATGCACGTCGCCCTTGACCGTCGCCATGACGACAGTGGCCTTGGCCGAGGACGCCTTGTCCGCATCCATGAAGGGCAGCAGATAGGCCACCGCCTTCTTCATGACCCGGGCGCTCTTGACCACCTGTGGCAAGAACATCTTGCCGGCACCGAACAGATCACCCACCACGTTCATGCCGTCCATCAAGGGTCCTTCGATAATGCTCAGGGGAGTGGGATACTTGCCCCGGGCCTCCTCGACGTCGCCGTCGATGTGGTCCACCACGCCGTGCACCAGAGCATGGCTCAATCGCTCCTCCACGGAGCCCGAGCGCCACTCGGCGGCCTGCTTCTCGCTCTTCTTGACGTCTCCCTTGAGGGTATCGGCCAGCTCGACCAGTCGCTCGGTGGCGTCAGGACGACGGCTGAGCAACACGTCCTCGACCCGCTCTTTGAGCTCGGACGGGATTTCCTCATAGACCGTCAGCATGCCGGCGTTGACGATGCCCAGGTCGAGCCCGGCCCCGATGGCGTGAAACAAGAAGGCCGAGTGCATGGCCTCGCGCACTGTGTTGTTGCCCCGGAAGCTGAACGAGACATTGGAGATACCCCCGACCGTCTTGGCGTGCGGCAGCGCCTCCTTGATACTGCGCACCGCCTCGATGTAGGCTCGGCCATACTCGTTGTGCTCTTCGATGCCCGTGGCCACAGTCAGCACGTTGGGGTCGAAGACGATGTCCTCGGGAGGGAAACCCACCTCCTCGGTGAGAATCCGGTAAGCACGAGTGCAGACCGCCAGTTTGCGCTCGTGGGTGTCAGCCTGGCCAGTCTCGTCGAAGGCCATGACCACGGCCGCTGCTCCGTAGCGCAACAGGAGCTCCGCCCTGCGCCGAAACTCGTCCTCGCCGTCCTTGAGGCTGATCGAGTTGACCACGCTCTTGCCCTGCAGGCACTTGAGTCCGGCCTCCAGCACTTCCCAACGGCTCGAATCGAGCATGATGGGCACCCTGGCGATGTCCGGGTCGGCGCTGAGCAGATTGAGAAAGCGCACCATGGTGGCCTGGCTATCGATCAGCCCCTCGTCCATGTTGATATCGAGCAGGTTGGCCCCGTTCTCGACCTGCTGGCGAGCCACAACCAGGGCGCCCTCCAGGTCGCCGGCTTTGATCAACTGGGCGAACCTGGGTGAACCGGTGATGTTGGTGCGCTCGCCCACCATGGTGAAGTTGGTCGAGCGATCAATATGGTAGGCTTCCAGCCCGCTCACCCTGAGCACCGGAGCCGGCCGGGGGGGAGTGCGCGGAGCCACCCCCCGGGCCGCCTCGGCGATGGCTCGAATATGGTCAGGGGTGGTGCCGCAGCAGCCGCCCACCATGTTCAGCCAGCCTTCGCGGCAGAACTCACCGAGCGCCGTGGCCATCTCCTCGGGGGTCTCGTCGTAGCCGCCGAAGGCGTTAGGGAGGCCCGCGTTGGGATAACAGCTGGTATAGCAGTCGGCCATGCGGGCCAGCTCTTCCATGTAGCTGCGCATGTCGCCGACGCCCAGGGCGCAGTTGAGGCCCACCGAGAAGGGTCTGGCGTGCCGCACCGAGGCCCAGAAGGCCTCCAGGGTTTGACCCGAGAGCGTGCGCCCGCTCTTGTCGGTGATGGTCACCGAGACCATCACCGGGGCCACCCGCCCGCTCTGGCGGAAGGCTTCCTGCACGGCGAAGAGACCGGCTTTGAGGTTCAAAGTATCGAAGACGGTTTCGAACAAGAGCGCATCGACGCCCCCGTCGAGCAGCCCTTTCATCTGGGTAAGGTAGGCGTCGGAAACTTGATCGAAGGTGACAGCCCGAAAGCCGGGATCGTTGACGTCGGGCGACAGGGAGGTGGTGCGGTTGGTGGGGCCGATGGAGCCCAGCACGAATCCCCGGCCGACCTCCTGGCAGGCAGCCCGGGCCAGACGCGCTCCCTCGAGGTTCATCTCATAGGCCAGCTCTTGCATGTGGTAATCGGCCTGGGAAATTGCCTGAGCGTTGAAGGTGTTGGTCTCGATCAGGTCGGCGCCGGCCTCCAGGTAGAGGCGATGAATCTCCTGCACGATGCCCGGCTGGGTCAGATTGAGAACGTCACTGTTGCCTTTGAGCGGGTGCGGGTAGTCGGCGAAGCGCTGGCCCCGGAAACCCTGCTCGTCAAGCTGATAGCGCTGGAGCATGGTGCCCATGGCTCCGTCGATCACCAGAATGCGCTGCCGGATCAGGTCTTCAAAGCTCATGCCGGCGGATTCTACGGGCTGGGAGGGTACCCTTTACAGCCGGGTGATGGCGATTCGGGAAAAGACGTGGTAATCGCTCGGGGTACCCTCGACATCGTAGACCGAAAGGTAAACCTCGTTGTGCAGGTCCTCTCCCGATTGATGGCCGACCGCGATGGTGCTCTTCTCGGTCGCGGTGTAGACGGCCTCGAATGTGCTGGGAGTGGTGTCCAGGGCAGTCTGGGGACTTCCGATCACGATGGCATTGGCCAGCAGGTTGGGAATGTCGGACTCGAAAGCCACCGGGTAGACCAGGGAGTAACCCGGGTAGTTGTGGTTATTCTTGGGCTGGGGAGGGGCGAAGGTGGCCTGCATTGTGACCAGCGAGAAGCCGCTCAGCCGGTAAGTTCCCGGTTGGAGCGTGATGGAGCCGTCGCTGGAGAGCTGGATGTCGGTCCCGGACTGGGCCTCGACCACATTGTAGACGCGGCGATTGAGACCGTTCTTCATCAGCTTGTTACTGTCCCGGGCGAACTCGGCATAGACGGCATAGGATGCGGGCGATGATGGTGCAGGCTGGCTGAAGGCCACGCCGGCCACGAACAGGACCCCCACAACAATGCAGAGCAAGAACTTCAACTCGAATCCCTCCGTCCCGTGCCGAGCCGAGTTCTACGCAGGCAGACCGTCAACCTCCGCACCCAGAGCGCTAAAAAAGGAAGGCCGAGACCGCAAGCGGCTCGGCCAGACAGGGAATCCGGAAGGCAAGACCTTAGCACCATTAGATGATGCCACGCCCGTGCGTGGCAGTCTATTTGAAACAGCTGTCAATAACAGCCGTAGTAGCTGTTGCCCCAGTAATCGTAGTTGTAGCCGCATCGAGGCGAGTAGTAGTTGTAATTGTAGTAGTTGGGGGTGGTGTAGATGTAGGAC
>CAYYHB010000032.1:0-33202 GCA_964471395.1 uncultured Burkholderiales bacterium
GGGCGCCCTATTCGGAGCTATCCACGGACACGCCTGAAAAGGGCGCCCTATTCGGAGCTATCCACGGACACGCCTGAAAAGGGCGCCCTATTCGGAGCTGTCCACGGACACGCCTGAAAGGAGCGCCCTATTCGGAGCTATCCACGGACACGCCTGAATGGGGCGCCCTATTCGGAGCTATCCACGGACACGCCTGAAAAGGGCGCCCTATTCGGAGCTATCCACGGACACGCCTGAAAAGGGCGCCCTATTCGGAGCTATCCACGGCAAGGGCGCCTCAATGTTCGCGAGGACTTTCGATAAAACTGAGCAGAATTCAACCCCATGCAGGAGATCCTTCACGCCGTCTACCTCGAGAGCGACCTCTTCCTCTGGTCCGAGGGGCCGCCCGGCAGGGCCCGGGCCCGGAGCCGCCGCCACCCGTTCTCGTCGGTGCAGGGCCTGCCCGAGGGCGAAGCGAGCGAGGTCGAGCTGGAGCTGCCCTCCACCCCGGCAGGCCCCCTGCCCTCCTGGTCCACCGGCGAGGGCGAGGCCAGCCTCAAGAGCTGGCGCATCCCGGGCGTGCGGCTGGGGCTGGCCGAGGCGGTGGCCTGCCTGGCCACCTGCCAGCCCGAGCAGCGCCCGGGCCCGGGCTGGAGCTTCTGGAGCGCGGTCTCGCGCTGGGCCCTCGAGCTCATCGCGCGCGAGCGCCTCGTGCCCGGTCACCAGGGCTGGAAGGTGCTGCTCGACCATCCTCACGACGCGGCTCGCTGGCAGCAGCTGGCCCGGCTCATGCCGCCGGCGGCCACCGCCCGGGCCGGCCATCCTGCCCGCCAGCTGGCCGACTTTCTGCAGCGGGCCACCAGCGAGCTGGCCTGTCACTGGCTGCAAGAGCGCCCCGTCAGCCTCTCGAGCACGAGGCTGAAGCGCTGGCCCGAAACCCCTGCCAGTTGGATCGACCAGGTGGCGCGCGGCAGCTTCGAGACCCGGGTCAGCGCGCCCGAGCGCCAGCGCCTGGAGCGCGAGCTGTCGGTCTGGACCGATCAGCTCCGGCCCCAGGCCGAGTGGCGCACCTCGTTCACCCTGTGCGAGCCCGAGGAGGGCGAAGAGGATTGGCGGGTGGATCTGGCCCTGCAGGCCTGCCACGACCTGAGCCTGCTGGTGCCGGCCTCCCGGGTCTGGAAAGGCAAGGCCGGTCAGGCCGAGGTGCTGCTCGGCGATCTGGGGCGGGCCGTGCGGGTCTTTCCGGAGCTGCAGCGCGCCCTGAAGCTGGCCCGCCCGCACACGGTCGAGCTGAGCCAGGCCGAGGCCTGCCGCTTTCTAGAATCCACCGCCTGGCTGCTGGAGGAATACGGGTTCGGCGTGCGCATCCCGGCCCGCCTCTCCAGCGCGGGAGGCCTCACGGTCCGGGCCCGCGCCTCCTCGAGCAAGACGTCCTCTGGCGCCTCCAGCGGCCAGCTGGGCCTGGAGCGCCTGGTCGATTTCCAGTGGGAGGTGGCGCTGGGCGATCAGCCGCTGACGGCCGCCGAGTTCCGCAAGCTGGCCCGGGCCAAGCAGCCGCTGGCACGAGTGCGCGGCCAGTGGGTGCTGCTCAACCGCCGCCAGGTCGAGCAGGCCCTGCAGCTGCTCGAGCAGGGGGGCCAGCGCAAGCTCGGCGAGCTGCTCGCGATGGCGAGCGGCGCCCTGCCGTTGCAGATCGAGTTCGAGCGCGATCTCGCTCCCCTGGCGGGCGAGGCCCGCGTGCAAGAGCTGCCACCCCCGAGCGCCCTGCGGGCGACGCTCCGCCCCTACCAGCTGCGCGGCTTCTCCTGGCTGGCCTACCTGAGCGAGCGGGGCCTGGGGGCCTGCCTGGCCGACGACATGGGTCTGGGAAAGACCATCCAGCTGCTGAGCCTGGTGCTCCACCTGCGCCAGCAACGAGGCCCCGCTCCCACCCTGCTGGTGTGCCCCACCTCGGTGCTCGGGAACTGGCAACGAGAGGCCCAGCGTTTTGCCCCGGAGCTCTCCGTGCAGATCTACCACGGCGCCGACCGCAAGCTGGGCGAGCACGACCTGGTGCTCACCTCTTACTCGCTGGTGGCGCGCGACGCCGAAGCCCTGCAGGCTCTGCCCTGGAGGGCGGTGGTGCTGGACGAGGCCCAGAGCATCAAGAACCCCGCAACCCGCCAGGCCCGGGCGGTCCGCAGCCTGAAAGCCGAGTTCCGGGTGGCCCTGACGGGCACGCCGGTGGAGAACCGGCTCACCGAGCTGTGGTCGATCATGGACTTCCTCAACCCCGGCCTGCTCGGCAACCTGACCTCGTTCCGCCGCGACTTCGCGGTACCCATCGAGCGCCTGGGCAGCCCCGAGCAGATGCAGCAGCTCAAGCAACGGGTTCAGCCCTTCTTGCTGCGTCGCCTCAAGAGCGATCCGCTCATCGCCCCCGATCTACCCGACAAGCAGGAATCGCGCACCTACTGCCCGCTCACCCGCGAGCAGGCCACGCTCTACCAGGCGGCGGTCGACTCGATGATGGCCGAGGTGGAGTCGTCGGAGGGCATCGAGCGACGCGGGCTGGTGCTCAGCATGCTTTTGCGCCTCAAGCAGATCTGCAACCACCCCGCCCTCTACGTGGGCGATGGCAGCCCGCTGAGCGAGCGCTCGGGCAAGCTGAGCCGGCTCGAGGAGATGCTTGAGGAGGTGGTGTCCGAAGGGGACGCGGCCCTGGTGTTCACCCAGTTTGCCGGCTTTGCCCGCGAGCTGACACGGCACCTCGGCCTGCGGCTCGGCTGCCCGGTGCTGTGCCTGCACGGCGAGCTGTCGCGCACCGAGCGCGACCGGCTCGTCGACAGCTTCCAGGCCGCCGACGGCCCCCCCATCATGGTCTTGTCCTTGAAGGCGGGCGGCGTGGGGCTCAACCTCACCCGGGCCAGCCGGGTCTTCCACTACGACCGCTGGTGGAACCCGGCCGTGGAGAGCCAGGCCACCGACCGGGCCTATCGCATCGGGCAGACGCGCAAGGTTCAGGTCTACAAATTCGTCTGCCAGGGCACCCTGGAGGAGTCGATCGATCGCATGCTCGAGCAGAAAGAGAGCCTGGCCCGCGAGGTGCTGTCGGGAGGCGAAGGCTGGCTGACCGAGCTCGACAACCGCCATCTGCGCGAGCTCTTGCAGCTCGGCGCCGAAGCGGTACGGGAGGACTGAGATGGCATTCTGGAGATCCTATCGACGAAGCGCCCCGCGCGCGGCGGACGGGATCAAGGCCCGCCACGCCGGCAAGGGCTTTGCCAGCCAGTGGTGGGCCCAACGCTGGCTGGGGGCGCTGAAATCGTTCGGCTGGGAGAGTCGCCTGCAGCGCGGGCGCTCTTACGCTACCCGGGGCCAGGTGCTCGATTATCAGGTGGAGGCCGGCCAGGTCAGGGCGCGGGTCCAGGGCTCGCGGGCCACGCCCTACAAGGTGGAGCTGGCCCTTCCCGCGCTGCAGGCGCAAGACTGGGCCCGGGCCGTGGAGCGGATGACCGAGCGGGCCTCCTTCCTGGCCATGCTGCTGGCCGGGGAGATGCCCCCGGACATCGAGGAGGCCTTCGCCCCCGAGAGCCTGGTGCCGACCCGAGCGGGCGAGCTGAAGACTACCTGCTCGTGTCCCGACTGGGCCAACCCCTGCAAGCACGTGGCGGCCGTGCACTACATCCTGGCCGAGGCCCTGGATCAGGATCCGTTCCTGCTCTTTGAGCTGCGCGGGATGAGTCGAGAGGAGCTGCTCTCTCGCATCAACCGCCAGGCCCCTCAGAGCGAGGAAGAGGAGCCGATCGCGCCGCGGCCGACCGATCCGCAGCAGTTCTGGCGGCCTTTCCGGTTGGAGCTGCCCCTGGATGTGAGCTGCCCCCCGGTGCGTCTGGCCGCCCTGCGCCGGCTCGGCCCTCCGGGGCGCTGGCTGGACAGCGAGCCGTTCCTGGCCACTCTCGAGCCGCTCTATGCCGAGCTTGGCGCTCAGGCCCGCGAGCTTCTGGCCTGCGAGCGGACGAGCAAGCCGGAGCCGGCCGCCGGGCCGAAACGGGGACGGCCCAGAGGGGCGGGCAAGCGCGAGCCTGACCCTGCACCCTGCGAGACGAAACGGGGACGATCCAGAGGGGCCTCCGGGCGTAAGCCTGGGCTCGCCGAGCGGACCCAGGGGTCGGCCAGGCGGGAGCCTGGCGCGAAGCTTCCGAGAGGCCGCGGCCTTCTGGCCCTGAAGATTGCCGCCCACTCGCCACTCAGCACGGCCTGGATGCGCGACCACTGGGGCCTCGAGCCGGACGTCGCACGTCAGGAGCTGGAGCAGCTCGTGCAGGCCGGCTGGCTCGAGAGCCGTGGGCGCACGCGGGGCAAGCACTACGTGCTGACGGACCGGGCCCGGGAGGCCCTCGGCTGAGCTTGCAGGATTTTCACGCCTGTGCTACGATCGCTCACGAGCCCCGGCACCATCCTCCAGAGGCGAGGACCATTCGTCGGGCTCGGAGGGTCCTGATGAAAGGAGACCCAACCATGCGCGAGATCTTGCAGCTGATCGAGGAGATGCAAGCCCATCAAAAGCAAGCGAGCCGCAAGTCACGCCAGCACCGGCGCCAGATCGCTGCTCGGCTGGACCAGATGCAGGCTGATATTGGCCAGACCCGGGCAGGGCTGGACCAGATGCAGGCTGAGATAGGCCGGACCCAGGAAGGCTTGCAGGCGACCCGGGAGGCTCTCCTTTCCACCCAGCAAGCTCTGGAGATTGTCATTCACGGCATGACCGGCCTCCTCGATGGCTTGGACCAAACGCAGGCCGGCATGGCTGGCCTGGATCGCTCGGTCAGCGGTCTGCGGGCAGATGTCGACCAGCTTCAGGCGGCCGATAGCCTCAAAGACGAGCACCTGGGCCGGCTGGCCCGGGCGATGAATACCTTCGTCGACGGCACCGAGCAGCGGCTGGTCGATGTCGAGAGCCGACTGGAGCGGTTGGAGCAGCGGATCGCCTGAGCGAGCATTCGGCCGGTCGGGCGGCTTGCGCCGTCGGGGAGAACTGTCTTCAAGCTGCAGGCTCCGATAGCCATGGACGGTAAAGCGCTTCCAGAAGGAACCCTGAAGTGGCCGCGAGGGCAGGCGATGCCCAGGCCCCTGGGCGACCGCCTGGCAGTCAAGTTTCCAGATGGCCTCTATGCCTCCTGGTGGTGGCCCTTCGGCGGGATGCGCCTGTTTACGGCCGTGGAGAAGGGGCGGGTGAAGCGCTGGCTGACTATCGAGCGAGGAGGCAAGGCGGGCTGCGTCGACCTGGAGGGTCGCTCCCAGCGCTTCTACGCCAACGGGACTTTGGCTTCCAGGACGACTCACTGCCCTATCGAGCCGACGCCGACTTCAAGACCTGGGTTCGCCGCCAGATCCAGGAGGTCGTAGGCGTGGCACGCGAGGATCCCCCTCCAAAGCCTCCCTCCGTCATCCTGCCCATTCCGCCTCTCACCACCGTGTTGGCCGAGCTGGAGGCCTGGTCGGGGAGCCTGGCGTTCTCGAACGAGCTTTACTTCCACCTCAAGAGCCGCCAGAAACTGAGTGAAGAGGATGCGGCTCTGGTCACCGAGTGCCTGGTGGCCGCCTTCTCGGGACAACAATTCCTCTGGGAGGCCTTCTGGGAGGGACCGTTCGGGTGCCGCAAGCGCCTCTGGAGCGAGTTTGCGCTCTGCCAGGAGGCCGCCTCCCTGCGCCCCTCGGCCCGCATTCGCATGAATCTGAGCGGGTGCAGCCGGTCCAACGTGCCCGAGGGCTGCTGTCGCATCCTCGCGCCCCTGCCCGAGGCGGTGGGCTGTCGCCTGCGTTCTCTGCAGGTGCTGTGCGAGCTCGTCTTGCGCCAGGAAGCCTGCCGCAGTGAGCTGCTCAGCGAGGGCTTCTTCCCCCGCGCCTCGCTGGCGGGCGCCTGGCTGCTGGCTCCCGAGCTGGGTGCTCCGCTCGACTTCGAGGACGACCTGCTCCCCTGGAGCGACCATCCGGTGGCCGAGGCGCGGGCCGAGCTCGCCAGCTTGCGCGACCACATGTGCGCGGAAGAAACGCTGGGCAACTGGGCCTCGAATCAGCCTGCCCTGGCCCGGGGGCTGGCCCCCTTCTTCATCGAGCGCGCCCACGTCATCGGCGAGCTGTTCCACCAGATCACCACCGGATTCTTCCGCTTTCCCGTCTTCCACGCGCTCGAGCCCTGGCCGACTTCATCCCGCCCCCTGTCGCGCGACGCCTGGCGCGATCTCGCCGAGAAAGCCATGCGGTTCGTGCCAGAGGGCTTCCCCCGACTCGACCCGGTCAACCGGAGCCGCATGCAGAACCGCCTGGCGGCCCTGGGACAGCACTTCGCGGGAGAAGCCGAGAACCCGGAGCTGACGGGCTACCTCGAGCGCCACCGGAAGCTGGAGGATGTCGTGCGCGCGGGTATCGAGGCCTTGCACGGCACTCCCGGGCTGGGACCGCAGCTCATCGACCGGGCCAACGCGGTCCTGTTCGTGCTGGAGGGGTTTCATCCTCAGTCGCGCCAGGATGGATCCATCGTGAGGGCGGCGGGGGAGATGTCGCGGTTGCTCGGCTCGCGACTGATCCGGTGAGCGGGGATGGTCTGCTCGCCAACTTCCTGAGCCGGTCCACCCCGCGCGTTATGCGCTGATCCCCAGCGAGAAGAAGTTGGCCATGAAGTCGGGGAACGTGATGACGAAGACCCCGTCGTCCTTGCCGTCGCTGCCCGGCTCGGTGTTGCCCCAGGGGTTGCGGAGTGTCAGCTTGTCCGACCTTTCGTCGAAAGACAGCACCGTATAGGCGTGCCCGGCCACGAGGCCTTTCATTTTGGGTTGCACGCAGCCGGCTTCAACCAGGCGGCCCTCTTTGAAGGCCCGGATCAGTTTCAGGCGGATATCGCCCGGTTTGGCGCCGCTGAGGAAGATCCCTTCGGCGCGGCCGTTCTTGGAGAACGGGTCAAGCCCGGTATCCACGCTGCCCATATAGCCGGGCTCCATCGGGTTGGGGCCGCCCTGGTTGGTGAGCTTGGCGTAAGCCTTCTCCAGCACGGCCACCCAGAGGCCGTTGGATTTGGATGCGACCGCTTTCTCGGCGTCCGTGAGGGCGGGGACTTTGACCGGGGGCTTGCCGGGGAAGGTGACGGTGTAGGAGCCGTCCGGGTTCTCCTTGATCATTTTCTTGATGGCCCCCGGGTCTTTGGAGGCCAGGGCCACGACGGCGGCCAGGAAGAAGCAGTTGCCGACCTGCCCTTGCTTGACGCTGCTCGGGTCGGGCATCCCCTCGAAGAGCTGGCTGCTCTGGCCCTCGATCTGCTTCTGGAAGTGGGCGTAGAGCTTGACCGCCTTGGTCATGAAGTCGGCGTTGTGGCCCTTACTGATGCGCTGGTGCTCGGACATGTCGCCCCTGCCCAGGCGCTCGAGGTCTTTCAGGCTGACGCCCTTCTGGTCGTAGGGACGGTCGCTCTCATCGTGGCTGAGCCACTGGATCTGGTCGCCATACCGCACCAGCACGTTCAGAGCGGCGGCATCCTTGCCCTTGATGGTGGGGTCCTTCATCGCCTGCTGGACCTCGGCATGCGACAGGATGCCGTCCTTGTTCTTGTCGATCTTCGGAAACAGCCTCTTGAGTCGCTCGGCGAGATCGGCCAGATCGGGCGGGGCGGAGCTGGCCGCAGGGGCGGCGGCAGCGGATTTGTTGGCCCTGGCGAAAGCAACGCCGGCCGCGGTCGCCTCCGGGCCGAGCTCGGCGGTGGAGGTAGCGAAGTAGGCCTGCAGATTGCCGTCCACCGCGCTCTCGTCCAGGTCGCGCAGGGGGAGATGGCGCAAGCTGGCAATGTCCCCGCCGACCGCGCGCAGGTAGCTCATGCGCTGGGCCGCCTGCTCAGGCGGCAGCTGCTCGACCGGGGTGAGCCCCTCCTCCAGCGCCTGGACGTGCCGGGTCGGTAGCGGCGCCGCCACGGGCGTCAGGCCGGCGGGGGCGAGATGGGGGCCGATTGCGTCCATAGGCGGAGTATCACGACCGCGGTCGGACTGTTCAAGGGGTCGCAGCGTCACGGCTTCGTCGGAGGGCTGGTGGCTGCGTTTTTCGCACGGCGGACTCCTGGCGGATCGTGGAGCTGAGCCCGGGATGCACGGGCCTTGAACGGATCGCGTTGGGTGGAGGAAGTGGTCCGGCGGGTGGTCCCCTGACGAGGCTGATCGGCAGCACAGGGCGCGCAAGCGGGCGGCAAGCTGCCGAGCTGGGCCGCCCAGCTCGCGTCCCACCGTGCGGCGCACCACCTCGTCGGGGGTCTACCGGGGGGAGTGCAGGGGGAGTCGCGGCTCAAAGAAGGGAGATCCCATGATTCCCGGCTGGCGCCTGGCACCGATAGAACATATGCTCGTTTATTATACCGGCGGTATCGACTCTCTGTTCGAGCCATGGAGTTTCGAACGCCCACGGGGCCTCCTTGCCTGAGCAGACCCCCCGACCAGGTAGGTGTTCTCCCCGGACAGACGAACGGTCTGGCCCTGTGCGCTGTCATCGCTTCGTTGTGATTCTCGCGCTGGTTGCCAGCCTGGCCTGGTCGGCCCGAGGCAAATCCGGCGATGTCTTCTTGCTGGTGGCCAACACCGCGAGCCGTTCGGTCGGCGTCTGCCAGGTGGGGCCCGATGGCTCCCTCTCTCAGGTGGCAGGCTCTCCGTTTGCGATGCCCGGAGCTCCCAGCGAGCTTCTGTCCATGGGCAAAGACACCTTGCTGGTCGCCAGCGCCGGCAGCGGGGCGGGCGGCAACCAGCTGTCGACCTTCCGCTACGATGCCTCCACCGGTCGCCTGGCACCGGCCCACAACCTGGTCCTGGAGGGCCCGGGCTCGGAGACGCTCTCGGGAATTCCGGTGGGGCCGAACACGGTGCTCTTTGCCCAGGGCCAGCTCGGCCTGCTTCGCTGCCTGCGCTTCGACCCGGCCACGGGCACTTTGACCGAGACCGACAAAGTTGCGATCAGCGGCACAGAAACCAACGACACCACCTGCTTCGAGAGCTTCGTTCTGGCCAGCAACGCCGGCACGAACGACATCTCGGTCTATCTGGTGGATACCTCACGGGGTAAGCTCAGCCAGGTGAGCGGCTCCCCCTTCCCCAACCCCCAGGCCCAGGATATCCCTGGCAGCATCTTCTGTGTGCAGGGCCACGTGTTCGTGACCAACCAGAAGGCCGGCACCATCTCGCGCCTGGGGATCGACCCCGCCACCGGTCGCCTCAGCCCGCTGGGAATCACGCCTTGCGGTGGAACGAAGCCGGGCGGCATGACCACCCTGGCAGGCCCGGACACCCTGACACTCTTCGTCTGCAATCAGGGCTCGGACACCATCAGCGCCTTTGACGTGGGCCACGCCGGCGAGCTCTCCCCCGTGCCCGGCTATCCGGTTCCGGCCGGGGGCAGCGACCCCCGCGAGCTCTCCCTCCTCAAGCTCGCCGACGGCAGCCTGGTGCTCTACGTGAGCACGGCCGAGCACGTGGCCGGCTTCTCCCTCGACCCAGGCACCCGGTTCCCCACCCCTCTGGCCGGCAGCCCGTTCTCCGGCTTCGACAGCCCGGGCGCGCTCGACCACTGAGTCAGGACCGGTCCCAGCGTGTCAGGTCGCGGGGTGCTCAACCTGTGTCAGGCCGCGTGACACAAGCTGTGCCAGTCCCGGAGTAACACGTGCCAGTTTCCGGAGTGACACAAGCTGTGTCAGGTCCCGGGGCGACCCATGGGTCAGCACCTCAGAGTCGACCCCCAAACAGGTGCTCGCTTTTTATACCGGCGGTATCGACTCTTTGTTCGATTCAGGAAAGCTGGAAGCCCGCCAGGTGGACCTGGTCGGCCCGGACGCGAAAGAGCCATGAAGAAGCCAGGTCTTGGCAGCGACCAACGGGCGCGCAGACAGGAACCCTACGCAGCCCAGGCCCTTTTCGCGAGCCGATCAGCACACCCCATCGTAGATGGCCTCAATCGGAACCTCGACCTCGATGGAGCTGAAGGGCACCTCACCCGGGGTCCACTTGCGCGGGCCCTGGCGACGCCAGCTCTCGATCGACCGACTGTCCTGGGGCACCAGAACATACTCCTGAATTGATGGCAACTTCTGGTACAGGCGAAACTTCTCGCCGCGGTCATAGCTTTCGGTAGAGGGAGACAGCACCTCCACGATGAGGCGGGCGTCGCAGAGCGTGTCCTTGCGCCCTGGCAACAAGACCGCGGGGCCGCATACGACCATGACGTCGGGGTAGGTGAAAAGCTTCGACCGCTGGACGTAAAGCCGCATATCCGAGCCGAGCACCCGGCAAGGCGTCCCCTTGAGAGCCAGACCAAGCTCTCGGATCAGGTTGCTTGCGATCTGGGCATGGGCCAGGCTCCCCCCGGTCATCGGGAAGATCTCGCCGTCGAGGTACTCGTTCCTGGTCTCCGAGCGCTCCTCCAACCAGAGGTACTCCTCGGGCGTGAAACGTCGGCGCTCTCGGGCGGTCAGCATACCGGCGTAATTCCCTGCCTCCTTCCCGGGGCCTCCCGCTCAGGCGCAGGGCAATCGCGGTTTCTTGAAAGTCGGGGTGCCCGCGGAAGCGGATGAGCTCCTCCACCCGACTCTGGAAACGGAGGTTCTCTCCTTCAAAGAAGTGCTGAACGAGCCGGGCAGTGACGTAGCATTGACCAAGGCTGGGCTCGTCCTGGCTCCAGAACTCCGAC
Source organism: uncultured Burkholderiales bacterium (assembly GCA_964471395.1). Taxonomy (GTDB): domain Bacteria; phylum Vulcanimicrobiota; class Xenobia; order Xenobiales; family QWHO01; genus QWHO01. The sequence continues at coordinate 10,672 of CAYYHB010000032.1, forward strand.
TCATCCTCATAGCAGGTGTCGGCCCCCCAGCCCTTCTCGAAGATCTTGCGCAGCTTCGTGAGGCACGCACAAACCTCGAAACGTGAAACCCATCCCTCCCCGCATGACACTCCCTGACACCCCGACCTTCTATGCTCGACTCATCCAACTCGAGCAAGGAGGCCCCCCATGAGCCAGCCCAGCGTTCCCCGTCTCGCCCGCGAGTTCTACGAGCAGCAGGTCGAGGGCAAGCCGCCCGATCCCGTCCAGCTCATCCTCCCGGGGCGCCGCCTGGCATGACCCCTCCCCAATCTGATCCGGTGTGCTGGACAGATCGGCCACCACCATCCTTCAAGGCCATTCTCAATCCATACAAGCCCGGAAAAATCATACTCTTTCCAAATTCGAGGAACACCAGGTCGCGCTCGCGAACAGCCCAGATTCCCGAGCGCCCGTCAGAGCGCCCCATTCTAATCGCAGGAGGAGGACTGGTGAGCGCACGATTCATCCCCCGAATCGACCCCTCCGAGATCGCCCTGCGCTCCGAGCGAGAGGTGGCCCGCCAGCTGGCCGAGGGGCTCGATGACGAGTGGACCGTGTTTCACTCCTACAACTGGCTGCGCCGCGACCAGAGCCTGGTGGAAGGCGAGGCCGACTTCGTGCTGGTCCACCGACGTTACGGCCTGCTGGTGCTGGAGGTCAAGGGCGGCCAGGTGCGGTTCGACCCCGAGAGCGGCGAGTGGTGGCAGAACGGCGAGCCGATGAAAGCTCCCTTCCAGCAGGCCCAGCGCAGCACCCACGCGCTCACCCGGCAGATCAACGAGCGGGCGCGCTTTATCAACACCCGCGAGTTCCCGTGCGTGTTCGGCTACGCGGTGGTGTTCCCCGACTCCAACTACCAGGGAACCGTCCCGCCCGGGGCCCACGGCTCGGTCGTGCTCTCGGCGCGGGACATGCCCGACCTGGGCAAGCACGTCAAGGAGGCGCTGCGCTCGTGGGCCCACAACCGGCGCCCCGAGGACATGCATGCGCAAGACTTCGACCAGCTCAAGAAGGCGCTCCAGTCCACCTTCCACCTGGTGCCCTCCCTGATGCGCGATCTGGATCGAGACGAGGAGCTGCTCGTGCAGCTCACCGAGGATCAGGCCGAAGCCCTCGAGCAGATCGGCAAGAACCCGCGGGTCCTGGTGGAGGGGACGGCCGGGTCGGGCAAGACCATGCTGGCGCTGGAGCGGGCCCGCTCTTTCGCCCGCGAGGGCGCGAGGGTGCTGCTGCTCTGCTACAACCGCAAGCTGGCCGACTGGCTCAAGCGGCGCACCGAGGGCACTTCGGGGCTCAAGGTCACCCACTTCCACGGACTGTGCTCGGAGCTTTGCCAGAAGGCGGGGCTCGCGTTCAGCCCCCCGGCCGAGGACAGCTCTCATTTCTGGCGCCACACGGCCGCCGAGCTCCTCTTCGACGCCACCGACCTGGTCGATGATCGCTACGACGCCATCGTGGTGGACGAGGGCCAGGACTTCCACGACGAGTGGTGGACCGGCATCGAGTCGCTCCAGCGCCACCCGGGAGGGCCGCTCTACGTCTTCTACGACCCGGCCCAGAACCTGTTCGGCACCGGCCTGAGCTTCCCCGAGGGGCTTCCCTTCAGCCTCAACAAGAACTGCCGCAACACCCGTGCCATCGCGCGCGCCTGCGGCAAGGTGCTGGGGCGCGACATCAAGAGCCCGCGCTTTTGCCCCGAGGGCGTGGATCCCATCATCCGCCCCTACGCCGACCCGGCGGAGGTTCGGGAAGGCTGCGTCGCGCTCCTCAAGGAGGTGGTGGGGCAGGAGGGCGTGCACCCTTCGCGCGTGGCGCTCTTGAGCCAGTACCGCCCCGAGCGCTCGGCCCTGGGCTCGGAGAAGCTGGGCTCGTATGCCCTGGTGGACGACGTGGACACCTGGCAGACCGGCCAGGGGGTCTGGTTCTCCAGCATTCGCGCCTTCAAGGGGCTGGAGGCCGAGGTGATGGTGCTGGTGGACGTGGAGGATTTCCGCGAGGGGAAGTTCGAGCGCCAGGACCTGTTCGTGGCCTGCTCGCGGGCGCGGCACCGGCTCTATGTGTACAGCAACTCGCAGCAGATCCGGCAGGCGTTGTTGCAGTGAAGCATCTGGGCGGCACGATGACTGAGCGAAAGGGGAGACGACGGTGACGAGCAGGGGACCCTCTCCCGTCTGGGCCTGGCTCTTCCTTCTTTCAGCCATTCTGGGCACCCTGGCCAGCCTGTTTCTGGCCATCACCTTTACGGGCGCCTGGACCGACTATGTCGTCTACTTCGGACTTGCCAACCCGAAGGGCACAGCCGGTCAGCTCTTCGGCTCGCTGGTCGCGTGGCCTCTGACCTTCTCGCTGGCCTTCGGCGTCTACTGGTTCTGGCGGCACGTGCTGAGCCAGATAACGGCCTACGCGGAGGCCTCCCGCAAATGGGAGGCGCTCTTGGAGAAAGAGACCGGCCTGGATGAGTCCGGCAAGCCGAAGCGTCTCGACGAGAAAGCGGCCGAGGAGCTGGTGCAGGAGATCGCCCGCCTGCAGCCTGCATATGCCCGGGTGGTCCGGGCCGCAAAGTCGTGGCTCGACCCCTCGCCCGACTCGGACGCCGAGATGGTCATCGAGGGGGTGGCCAACCGCTGCCGCCAGCACCTGAGCCTGTTGCAGGCGGTCGCATCGGTGCTGGTGCTGATCGGGCTGGTGGGCAACTTCTTCGGGCTATCCGAAGCGGTCAGGGAGATGCCCCGGCTGACCGAAGCGGCGCAGCCGGTGCCCCAGGCCTCCCGGACACCAACGACCAACGTCTCGCGTGACGGCCAGTACTTCAATGCCCAGACGAAGGTCTCCGAGGTCCCCCCACCGGCCACCGAGACCGCCAACAAAAGCGTCGAGGGCATCTCCAAAGGCCTGGAGGTGGTGGTGGTGAGCAGCGTGCTCGGCATCGGTGGAATGATCGGCCTTTTGCTCTTCGTAGCCGTCTTCCGCAACTTCTTCAACCACCTGGTGGGCGAGGAAGTGCTGCTCATGGCCACCGAGATCGGCACCGCCGTCCGCCCCGGGCTGACCCCCGCCGGGCTCGGTGACGCCGAGTCGCTGCAGAAGAACCTGCAGAGCCTGCACACCACCCTGGACACGCTGAACCAGCGCCTGGCCACGTTCGAGGCCAAGGACCGCGATCTCGGCAAGCTGACCGACCAGCTCGACCTGACCCTCAAGCGTCACCTCGAGGCCGAGGATACCAGGTTCTCCGAGCTGCGCCAGGCCCTGACCGATCTCACCCAATTTCTCGAATCGCGCAACGAGACCCTGACTGGCGTGCTGAGCGCCGCGGTAGGCACGGGCCGTCAGCTGGAAGGCCTGGCCATCAGCGTCAACAAGCTGGGCACCGGGCTGACCCAGATGGTGGACAGCCAGCAGCAGACCCTGGTCGATCTCGAGGCCTATGCCGGCCTGGTTCGCTCCATGGCCAGCGAGGAGCACGAAAAACGAGACGAGCGCCATCGCGAGCTGGTAGACAGTCTTACCGGGCAGCTCGATCAGCGGATGCAGGGCTGGCTGGCCAGGGTCGATGAGCAGCGAGAGGCCTACCTCAAGCAGAGTCAGGACGCTTTCGACCAGGTCGAGCAGAGCCTGGGCAAGCTGGTGGGCGAGCTGACCTCCGAGCTGGGGCGCCAGAGCCGCGAGTCGCGCGAGCACCAGAGCAAGCTGAGCCAGGCCAGCGAGAAGCAGCTGGCCAGGCTTCAGGAGGACTGGGGCTCTCTGGTGAAGGGGCTGTTGGCCGACCTCGACCGCCAGAGCCGCGAGTCGCGCGAGCACCGGAGCGAGCTGAGCCAGGAGACCGGAAAGCGCCTGGCCGAGCTGCAGCAAGGCTGGGCAGAGCTGATGAAAAGCCTGGAGTCCGAGCTCGACCGTCAGGGCCAGGAGACCCGCCAGCACCACAGCGAGCTGAGCCAGGCGACCGAGAAACGGCTGGCCGAGCTTCAGGAGAACTGGGGCAAGCTGGCCGGAGGCCTGATCGAGCGGCTCGAGCAGGGCGAGGCAAACGGTCTCACGGCACGCCAGGAAGCCGACGAGAAGCTCACCGCCAGGCTGGCCGAGATCGAGAGCAGCTTGACCCGCGACCTGGGAAGACTGAGTGACTCCCTGAGCGAGAGGCTGCCCGAGGCGGGCAGGGCCCTGGAGACCGTGGCAGAGGGCGTGCGCGCCTCGCAAAGAGAGCTTCATGATGAGCTCAAGCGGGTGAGCGAGCTGCTCGGCGACCTCTCCAAAGGCCAGGGCGAGGCGACCTCGGCCGCGCGCGCGGTGCTCGACGAGGCCACCCGCACGCTCAATGCCACTCGCGAGCGCATCCTGGAGCTGCAGGATCGTTGGAACGTCAACCTGGAGGAGCTGGCCCGGGAGATCTTCGAGCAGTGGGTGAGCCGCCAGGCTCCCGATGGCGCCCTGGCCGTGGAGCTTGGTAAGCTCTCCTCCACCCTGAGCCAGCTGGTCGACAAGCAAAGCCAGGTGACCGAAGACCGCCGCAAGGTCTGTTTTGCCTGCGGGTTGGCCAACAACCCCGAAGAGACCTACTGCGCAAAATGCGGAGAATCGCTTCAGAACGCAGTAGCGCCGGGGTCGTTCCCGGTGCGCTTTCTGGCCGAGCGGCTGGAAGGGCTGCAGAGGGCGCTTGAGGCTCAGCCGCCGGCGCCGGCCTCGCTCGACCCGGCCCTGCTCGAACGCTTCGAGGCCGCCCTGCAGGCTTTGCGCACCGACCTTCAGAACCGGCCTGAGCCGGTGGTGGTCTCTCCTCCGGGCGACAATACCGAACCGGTGGTCGAGCGACTCGACCGGCTGATCGCCCTCGTCGAGCAAGAGCGCAAAGAGCCCGAGCCGGTCCGACGAGGCTGGAGCTTCTTGCCCCGGAGAAACAGCTGATGGCTCGCCCGCGCTCGAGCGCAAGCTACGAATCCGAGGCCAACATCTGGCCGGCTGTGACCGACAGCATTCTGCTGATGGCCTCCATCTTCATCGTGCTCTCGGTGATCGCACTGGTCTCCATCGCCAAACGGGTGGACGACCAGGCTGGAGCCGGCGAGGAGGCCGGGGATCGCGTTATCTGCGAGATGGTGGGTCTGTCCGAGAAGCTCCTCTTCGATCAGGGCCAGTCGGAGTTTCGACAGCGGTCGGCCGCACGCTCAGAGCTGGTCAGCAAGCTCACCGAGCTGAGCGACAAGCTCGAGCCACTCGAGCGCTACGCCCGCAGCCAGAAGGACTGGAGCCAGGGCTACTACCTGGTGCTGGAGGTATCGGGCCACACCGACGATGTTCCCGACAAGAGGCCGTATGGCAACTGGGGACTCGGCGCTCGCCGCGCGGTCACCGTGGCCCACGAGATCGAGAGCATCTTGAAAGACCGCCCCGAGCTACACAAGAAGTTCGACCTGAAGATCAGAGAAGGGGGTAAGCAAGGGACAGCCGAGCCAGGAAAAATGGTGCTGCGGGTGGCCGGCTACAGCTCGCACCTCCCGGCGGTGAGCTATGAGAGCAACGACCTCGAGATAGCCCGCGGCTGGAACCGCCGTGTCGAGCTGCGGCTCTATGCCCAGCCGGTCTACGTGGTGCGCAACGAGGTCGAGCTGAAATGAGCCTTCAAGAAGAGCTCTCGGCCCTGGAGCGAGGGCTGGCAGACCGCCAGGACTGGCGGGCGGAGTATGCCCGGCTGGCCCTCGAGCGGCTCACCCTGCAGGTCGAGCTGGATGCGACTCGAGTCTTGACCCGACTGCAAGAGCTGAAGGCTCTGCTCGAGGAGCGCCCTCCCGAGCGCACTACAAAGGACCCGCTCTTGAGCCTGTTCGAGGCCCTGGAGGATAACCTCAAAGAGCACCTCAAGGTGCGCGAGTACGAGCAGCTCGAGAAATCCGTCCAGGGAGCCGGAGACCGGCAGGCGGCCTGGAGAGAGCTGCTCTCTCGCCTCGAGCCCGCTTCGACGAGCTGCACGCTCCCCACACCGGGGAAGAATGGCCGGACTCGCCGGCAGGACCAGCTTTCCCTCAAAGTCCTCCTGCGTCTGGCCGAGAGCGAGCGCCGCCGCCCACCGGCCGAGGTCCGGGCCGACCGCGAAGAGCTGAGGCTGGCGCGCGAGGACCGACGCCGTGGAGTGGCGCGACTGGAGAGCCTGCTCGCGAAGCTGGAGGCGCAGCCGTGAACGAGCTGCCCGAGCGGGTGCCCCTGCGATTCGGAGTCTGGACGCTGGTGCGCGAGCGCCGGCGGGTGTGGGCGCAGAGCCATCGCACCGGGCTTCTTCTCGATGGGCTGGGTCTGGGAAGCCTGCGCCTGGAGCGGGCGGAGGGTGCAACCATCCTGCTGCTCGATGGCAGCGAGCTGCCCTGGCCAAGGCCCCAGGGGATCCCTGCGCAGACCTCGCTCGGCCAACCCCTGGCAGGAAGCGGCGAGCTCGGAGCCTGGGGCTGGTCGGTCGAATCCGCTTGCCTGGTGTTCGAGAATCGCAAGAGTGATCGCAAGGTCTTGCTTGCCAAAGAGACAGACGAGCTGGTGGTGGAGGACCGCGAGCGCCGCCACCATTTCCCCGGCCAGGCCCCGGTCGATTTGGCGGCTGACCCCGGCGGCTCTCCCGCGCAGACCTGCGAGGAGAAAATCTCCGCCTTGTCCGAGTCGATCGGGCCGCACGAGCCAGCTTCCCCTCCCGAACCGGCCCGGCCCGAAACAGAGTCGGCCGACCCGGACATAGAACTGACGGAGCCAGGTGAGGCCCGGGGCCAGTCCGAAACCAGGCCCGAGATCACCCTCACCAGCCGACGCGGCACGCTGCGCTTCTCCACCACCCTCGATCTCTCCGAGCAAGAGCTCTCGCTTCTTCAGCTTGTGCTCGAGTCGGGCCGCCTCAGCGAGACCGACCTCCTCCAGCTCAGGGGAGCCCGCGCCAACAACCGCCTCGAGGGCCTGAAGGTCAACCTGGCCCAGCACAACCTGCCCCTGCTCCAGAAGGCCGAGGGGGCCTTCTTTATCGACCTCAACCTCGAGCAGCTTCGGTGGACCGATGCCTGAGCCGACCCGCCTGGAGGACCTGTGCCTGGAGCGGCGCTGCTTCGAGTTCCTGCGCGATGGTCTCGGGCTGACCACCCTGGACGACCTGCTCGCCTCCCCGCCCGAGGCCATCGCCCGGCGAGTGCCCTACGCCCGGGCTGTCGCCCGGGCCCTGACCCGATACGAGCAGGCTGCCCGTTTCCGCCAGGCCTTGCTCGAGCGCCCTCCCAAGCCCGAGCGACCGGCCACGCTGCTTGAGCAGGCCCTGGCCATCCTCACCCTTCGGCGCGAGCCCATCACCCTGCGCCACCTCAAGGACCAGATCGTCAAGGCCGGGCTCTTCAAGAACCTGGTCACCCTCGAGCGCGAGCTGCAAGAGCATCCTGATGTGCTCTTCTACCCCTTCAGCCATCATCGTTGGGTGGGGCTGAGAAGCTGGGGCGAAGCCGGCGTGCGGGCCGCCGCCCTGGCCTCATGGACGCTCTTGCCCGTGCACCTTCAGACCCTGCGTCGCCATGCCCGCACCGCCGAGCTCAAGGGCGAGCTCTACCACTGCCTGCTCGAGCTGGCCGACGAGCGCGACCATCGCGAGATCCTCAGGCTGCTGAGCGACTGGGATCAGACCGCGGCCAGGCCCGAGAAAGTGCGCGAGGCGCCTGCGCCGGTCTACCTCAAGAGCCACCTCTTCGAAGGCCTTGAGCCCACCCGGCCGGTGGTCGTGCTGGCCGCTCCCGTGGCCCGGAAGCTGGCCAGCCTGAAGGCGCCCCGGTCGCTCTGTCAGCTCAAGGTCTCGCCCGCCGACCTGGAGTGGCTGCGCGAGTGGGCGGCCGGTCTCAAGACCCAGCCCGTGATCAGCTGGCTCGAGGGCGTGAACGCCTGCTTTGACGTGGGCGGGCGCATCGCCAGCCAGCGCGAGTGCTTCGGCTTGCTTTTCATGTTGCTGGCGTCCGAGGTTGCCCGACGTGAGACCAGCGAGGGGCAGCTGTGGAACGTGGTGCATCCTTTGTTCTCGCCCCCGAGCCGCTTGCAGCTCTTCGTGCAGGGGCAGCCCCGCGGGCCTCTGCGCCAGGCCCTCGAATCGGCCTGTCGGCGCTTCCAGCTGCACCACGCTTTCGGCGTGGAGGGGGCCCAGTCGTGGTATCAGAGCGTCTTTCTGCAGTTTGGCTTCACGCGTCAGGGCATCGCCAAGCTGCCCATCTACCTCAGCGTGGAAGAAGCCCAGAGCGTGGCCGTCTCCACCCTGAGGAAGGTCGAGCCCGAGTTCCAGACGCTCTGGCAGGCCCTCAGCCAGCATCGCGATCGACGCACTCCCGAGACCCGCGCCAGGGCTGTAGCGACCATTCAGGAGAGCCCGTTCGTCTTGCCCGAGTGGCAGACCGAGTTGCTCAAGGCGGCCCTGGAGGCCTGCCCGCAGTCACAGGGCTGTCGCGAGACCGGCGAGGAGGTCGCCTATCCCCTGCTGCGCTGGGAAGAGGGCTCCCACCCCGAGTTCGTGGCTCGCCCGACCCGGCTCTTCAGCGAGCTGGTCGACCCGGCCTACACCCTGATGCACGACGATGAGCCGGTCGCGCGCCTTTTCCTCGAGCCCGAGGGCCACTACCTGAGCGACCCGGGCGAGCTCAGCTTCCGTCCGCGCCACAACCGGGTCCGCATCACCCTGGAAGGAGACGGCGGCGAGGACGTGCGCGATCTGGAGCTCGAGCTGTGGGATGCCGAGGAGCTTTACACAGCCTACGACCTCAAGAGCGGCGAGCGCATGGGTGAGCTGACGCCCGGAAGGCCCTGCGCCCTGCTGCTGGCCGAGGGGGTCACGCTCGAGCCGGCCGCCCCGCGCTCGTCGCCCTGCGGAAACTCCGGCTACCGCCTGCACCGTCTACCGGAGGGGCTGACGGTCCAACACCGCCTGCTCTCCGACAACCAGGAGCTGGCCAACGTCAGCGAGCCGCCCCGGCCCGACTGGGCGCGAGAGATCGTGCTCGCTGCGGTGCAAGACCGACCCGCCGAGCTTCCCTGCCGGGTGACCCTGGATCTCAGAGCCCCGCCCGGGGTCACGGTGCGCTGGGCCCGCTTCGAGCGCCAGACCGTGGCCATGACTGCCCTGCAACACGGGGTCTGGCGCGGCCAGGTGCTGCTCGAGCCCGATCTGCCCACCACCAACCTGCGCCTCCACTTCGGCCTCGAGCGTCAGGGCCAGAAGACCCGGGTCAGCTGCTCGGCCCGAGTCAGGCTGCAGGCCGTGACGGCCTGGCTCGGCGGCCACTGGGAGGTGCTCAAGAGACGTCCTCGCCTGCTGGTGCGCGAGGCCCGCGAGGGCAGCTTCCGCGTCTTCACCGGCGACGAGCCGCAGAGCAGCTTCGGCTTGATCGAGGGGGACGTCTTCTCCACCCGGGCCCGCCCCGGAACCCGCAGCCTGGGCCGGCTGGCCGGATTCGGGGGCGAGCTCTGCCTGCGCCAGGGCCCCTACAACGCAGGCTCTGAGGGCCCGGTGCTGGCTCAAAGCGTGGAAGACCGGGGCATCATCAAGGGCTTTGAGCGCTGCCAGGAGGGCTTCGAGCTGAGGCTGGCCCACCCGGTGGAGGCTGACGAGCGCCACATGCTGGTGTGGTGGGACGGTCAGCGCAAGCCCGAGATCCAGGGAGCCGCCCGACTCGAGGCTACCCTCGGAACGAAATGGACCGGCCCGTCTCCGATCACCGGGCCGGTGTGCCTGGCCCTGGGCTACGACGGAGTCCGCCTGGGAACGCTCTTTGACGAGGAGGTGCTCCTGACCGACGAGCCCGAGCGCACGGCCGGCATGCTGCGCTGGTTGCACCTGCCGTTGCTCGCCAAAGGCTGGCTCGAGCCCACCCGAAAACTCGCCCACGCCCACCCGACCGAGTTCCTGACCGCCTGGCTTGCCAGCGAGCGGGTGAAGGACGTTGGCGAGCTGCGCTTCGAGGCCGAGCTGTCGGAGTGGTTCTCGGTGGTGCGTCAGGTGTTCCGAGGCTGGAATCCGAACGATGACACGGTGCTGGCCCGACGGGTCCTCAACCGGGTGCAGCTCGAGGACCTGCTGCGGGTGAGCCCCTTCCTGCTGGCCCGTCTGGCCCGAGCGGCCTGGAACGCCGAGCGCCTGGCCGAGGTGCAGCGAGAGCTGGCCGGCTGCGACAGCCCCGCTCGCCTTCCGGCCGAGCTTCAAGGCCTGGAAGAGCAGGCCTGGCGCACCATGGGGGTGGACCCGGCTTTCGTCACCGCCCTGGTGCGGCGCGTGGAGCAGCTCTGGCGCGGCAGAGGCTCCGGCCTGGATCGCCGAGAACAGCTCAACCTGGGCCTGGCCATCGAGGTTGCCCCCTTCCGGCGGGCGCTGGCGGTGCGGCTGCTCACGAGCGCCGATGACCCCGTGCCGAGCCCCAGAAAACCAACCGGACCTCGCTTCCGACTGAGGGGAGACCAGCGTGGCAAGACTTGACGCCCTGCAACTGGCCCGCGACCTGAAGCAGCGCGTGCTCGACTTCAGCCAGACCGAGTCGTATCTGCGCGACGACAGGTTGCGCGAGCTGGCTGCCGAGCTCTGGAGCGGACCGCCCGAGGAGGGCGGGCTCTTGACCGATCTCTGGGTGGAGGCTTCCTGGCCCGCCCGGCTCAGTCCGGACACCACCGACTCGCTGGCCCGCGACGGCCTGTTCCCGGCCGACCTGGCCGAGCACCTGGACAGGAACGGAGCGCTGCCCCTCCACCGTCCCCTCTACACCCACCAGGCCGAGGCCCTGCGGACGGCTCGCCAGGGCCGCCCCGCAGTGCTGATCACGGCCGGCACCGGGGCAGGCAAGACCGAGTCGTTTTTGTTGCCCACGCTGGCCGAGCTGTGGTCGACGAGAGCCGAGAGCACCGGCATTCGGGCCCTGATCCTCTACCCCATGAACGCCCTGGTGAACGACCAGGTCGATCGCCTCTACCGCTGGCTCGCCGGCCAGCGCCGGCTACGTTTTGCCCACTTCACCGGCGAGACCCCCGAGGACGGCGCCAAAGCCAGCAAACAGGGCTTCACGAAGGGGGAGCCAGCCCGCTGTCGCTCGCGCCAGGAGGCCCGGGGGCTGGAAGATTCGCAGGGACGGGCGGTCAAGCCTGAGAGCCGTCTACCGGTGCCAGACATTCTGGTGACCAACTACTCCATGCTCGAGTACATGCTGGCCCGCCCGCAAGACGCGGTCTTCTTCGGGCCCAACCTGCAGACCGTCATCCTGGATGAGGCCCATCTCTACACCGGCACCCTGGCCGCCGAGATCACCCTGCTCTTGCGTCGGCTCTTGCACCGCTGCCGGCGCAGCGCCGAAGAGGTGTTGCAGCTGGCCACCTCGGCCACCATCGGCCAGGGCGAGGACGAGGAGCTGCGCGAGTTCGCCGGCGCCCTCTTCAGCAAAACAGACATCCGCATCGTCAAAGGGCAGGAGGCGCCCGCCGCCTACCCCGAGCCCCCCCCCCCCCCCCCCCCGCACGATCCCGCCCCGCTCTGCGAGCGGCCCGACTTTCCGACCATCCGGCTGCTCAAAGACCGTGAGGAGCTGGTGCTCGACCCCGAGCAGGCCCGCGAGCTGCAAGAGCACCTTTCGGCCCTGGTCGACTCTGAGCCGCCCGATCCGAACGAGCCCCTGGCCTGCCAGCTCCACGCGACCCTGCGCCACGCTCCCGTCCTGCACGAGCTGGATCGTCTGCTGCGCCGCCAGCGCTTCCAACCGCTGGTCAACCTGGCCGGGTCGCTCTTTGGGGGCCATCCCCGAGCGCAGGACGCCACCCTGCGCCTGCTGGCCCTGGCGGCGGCGGCCCGCACCGACCTTTCCGCCCTGCCCCTCCTGCCCCACCGGCTACACCTGATGGCCCGGGCCAGCGAAGGGTTCTCGTGCTGCCTCAACGCCCGCTGCTCGGGGCCAGCAGAGCACAGCTGGGCCGGTCTGGGCCCGGTCCAGGCCGGCGTGAGCGACACCTGCCGGCACTGCGGCAGCCTGGCTCTCACGCTGATGCGCTGCGGCAACTGCGGCGAGGCGGCTCTGGGAGCCAGCAGCCAGGGGGGCACCCTGAGCCCCTATCAGCCACGCCCGTGGGACGAGACGCCTCCCAGGCTGCTGCTCGCCCCCGCCGGACCGGGCCGCAAGGTGAGCATCGACCCCGAGAAGCGGCGCCTGCTCGGCCACGGCCAGGAGGGAGCCGAGCTCGTCGAGCTCGAGCGCTGCCCCAACTGCACCGAGAAAAAAAAGAGCGTCTTCAAGTCGTTGGCCAGCCCCGGCAACCTGCTCACCTCGATCATGGCCGAGACCATCCTGGCCGGCGTGCCTCCGCTGGTGGGCAGCCAGGTCGCTTCGTCCGCCATTCTACCGGCCCGCGGACGGCGCATGCTGGCCTTCTCGGACAGCCGGGCTGAGGCCGCCCGCCTCGGGCCGCGCCTGCGCCGCCAGCACGAGTTGCAAATCATCCGCACCGCCCTGGTGGAGCTGCTCGAGAAGGAAGTCGGCCCCGACCAGGGCCTCCTGAGCTTGCTCGAAGACCAGGTCAAAATCATCCAGGGCGAGCTCGAGGGCGGCCAGCTCAGCCCCGCCGTGGCCGACTATCGACGCAAGGAGCTCGACCGCATCCGGCTCAACCTCCAGACCGCGCGCGAGGGGGGCGCGCTGGGCGAGTGGGCCGACAGGCTCGCGCGCCATGAGCTCTTGCATGAGCTGCTCGACCCCCGCGCCGGCGCTCAACACGAGGTGGCCAAATGGAGCCAGTGGACCTGGGAAGACAACGCCGACCACGTTCGCAAGGAGTGCCTGCTGCGCCTCGGCCTCGAGCTGGCCTCGCCCGACCGGCGCCAGGTCGGTAACCTCGAGAGCATCGGCTGGGCCGAGGTGGGCTACCCGGGTTTGAGCCGCCTGGAGCCGCCCGCCGGACTGCTGGGGGAGCTGCCCAGAGTGGCCCGCGACCATCTGCGCGACGGCTGGACCGACCTTCTGGCGGCCCTGCTCGATACCCTGCGCCAGGCCCACGCGATCACTCTGGGCACCCGAGAGCTCGATCAGGAGTGGCAGCAGGGCAGCTTTCCCTTCGGCCTCTGGATGACGGCCGAGGACTTCGTGGGCAGGACAGAGCGCAAGCAACGCCGCGACTTCGTGAGCGACGTTCTCATGCAGTGCAGCCTTGAGCGCGACCAGGCGAGCGACTGGGCCGCCCGGGTGCTCGAGCAGATCTTCGCCCAGCTCTTCGAGCAGGCCCGCGAGCGCCGTCAGGAGGCCGGCGCCCACCAGCTGCCCTGGCTCGAGGCCTGGGACGGCTACCAGGTGGACGGCTCCCCCACCCGGGCCCTGCGCCTGCGTTTCCCCGAGCTGACCATGCGGCGCCCCCTCCAGCTATTCCGCTGCGCCACCACGGGTCGCATCTGGGGCCGCTCGGTGCTCGGCTGCGCCCCCGACACCGGCTCTCGCGGCACGCTGGTGCCGGTCACGCCCGAGGTGCTCGACCAGACCCCGCCGGTGGCGCGCTCGCGGCGCGAGTACCGCACCAGCCCGGTCTTCCGCATGGGCCTCTGGGCCGAGGAGCACAGCGCCCAGCTCAGCGCCCGCGAAGGGCGCCGACTGCAAGAGCTGTTTCGCGCCGGCATGCGCAACCTGCTCTCGGCCACCACGACGATGGAGCTGGGCATCGACATCGGAGGCCTGTCGGCCGCCTTCTTGTCCAACGTGCCTCCGGGCAAGGCCAACTACCTGCAGCGGGCCGGCCGGGTGGGCCGGCGGGCCGACGGCTCCTCGGTGGTGGTCACCGCGGCCCGCTCGCGGCCCTACGACCGCGAGGTGTTCCTGCGGCTCGGCGAGTTCCTCGACGCCCAGCTGCGGCGGCCGCGCGTCTTTCTCGAGCGACCTCGCGTGGTGCAGCGCCACCTGCACGCCTGGCTGATGGGCACCTTCTTCTCGCAGCTCTACCTGCCCGGCCAGCACGTGGGGGCCATGAGCGCTTTCGGCCAGATGGGTACCTTCTGCGGACGGTCGCTGCCGCTGCGCTGGGAGACCGCCAGCGTGCCCCGCCCTCCCCTGCCCGAGCCGCCGGCGGCGCTGCCGCAGGGGTTCCCCATCCCGCCCTGGTGGCGCGAGTCGCCCGAGCCGGGGCTGCATCAAGCGTTCTTGACCTGGCTCGCCCACGTGCGAGATGATCGAGGCGAGCTGCGCGAGGCCCTCACGCAGCTCTTCGCCGGCACCGTGCTGCGCATCGAGAGCGAGTGGGACAGCCTCTTCGACCAGGCCGAGGCCACCTTCAACGAGGCCGTTAAGCGCTGGATGGACGACTACGACCCGCTCATCGAGACCTGGATAGAGGCAGCTCGCCCCAGCCAGGCCGCGGCTGTGCGCTACCAGGCGATGTCGCTCTACCAGACCACCGTCATTGAGAGTCTGTCCGACGCCCAGTTCCTGCCCCGCTACGGCTTTCCCATCGGGCTACTGAAGCTGCGGGTGGTGGTCAAGGAAGACCGCCGGGTGCGCGAGGAGGATCAGTTCCGGCTCGAGCGCTCGGGCCTGCTCGCGCTGGGCGAGTATGTGCCGGGCAGCCAGCTTCTGGTGGGGGGACGGCTGATCACCTCACGGGGCCTGCTCAAGCACTGGACCGGCGAGAACCTCGACCAGGCCTTCGGCCTGCGCGGCAGCATCACGCGCTGCCCCAACGACCACGAGTATTACTGGCTCACCCGCGAGCCAGACGCCTGCCCGGTCTGCGGCGAGGAGGACCGAAGCTCGGTGCAGAGCCTGCTCTTCCCCCGTCACGGCTTCACCACCGCCGACTGGGATCCGCCCCGCTTCTCGACCGATACCGAGCGGGTGGGGTCGGTCAAGCTCGACAGCATCACCTTCTCGCAAGGAGACGACCAGGCCCGCGAGGAGAGCTTCGCCGGCATCAGCGGCCTTCTGGCCCGCTACCGCGAGAACGGCGAGCTGCTGGTCACCAACCGGGGCGAGCACGACTGCGGCTTTGCCATCTGCACGGTGTGCGGCTACGCCGACAGCGAGAGGAGGACCGGCCAGGGCCACGATCAGTTGCCCCCGCGCTTTGCTTCCCATCTGCCGCTCTATCGCTCGGCCGGCGAGCCCTGCTGGCGCTCAGGCGAGGCCCACGTGCTGCGCAACCAGGTGCTGGCTGCCCACCAGCCTACCGACGTTCTGTTGCTCGATTTCTCCGAGGTGCTGGGCACGAAGTGCCGAAGGCCCGAGCTGATGATCACGCTGGGCCTGGCACTGCAGCTGGCGGGGGCCCGCCTGCTCGACCTCGACAGCCGCGAGCTGGGGGTGCTGGTGGTCCCCATTCGCCTCGAGCGGCTCGGGCCGGTGCTGTTCGACAACGTCCCCGGCGGCGCCGGCCACGTGCTCGAGCTGATGAAGCAGGGGCGCGAGTGGCTGCGGCAGGCCCGCCAGCGGCTCTGGGTCAGCCAGGAGCACCACCAGCGCTGTCGGTCGGCATGCCTGGACTGCCTCATGTCGATCGACGCTCAGCACCGCCTGCAGAGCCTCGAGCCGCGACGACGCGAGGCGCTCGAGCTGCTCGATCAGATGCTGGGAGTGACGGTTTGAGCCTGGACAAAGACCGCTGGAAGACCATCACCGAGTCGCAGTTTCCCTGGGAGCAAGAGGCGCTCGATTTCCTGCGCAAGGAGCTCTCTCCCCCCTGGGCCCTGCGCGCCTGGAGCAACTTCGAGATCGTCGAGAGCAGCGGGCGGCGCTATGAGGTGGACCTCTTGCTCCTGACCGTGCAGGGGTTCTTTCTGGTCGAGATCAAGAGCTACCCCGGGCTGGTCTACGCCGACGAGTACCGCTTCGTGCGCCGCAGCACTCCTCATGCCTTGGCCGTATCGGAAGAGAACCCGCTGACCTCGACCAATCACAAGTGCAAGGTGCTCAAGAACATCCTGACGCGCCAGAGCGCCGCCAGAAACGTGCACCTCCCCCATCTCCACGCAGTCGTCTTCTTGAGCCATCCCGATGTTGACCTGAGCGTTCGGCCCGGGGTATCGCTGGAGGTCTACACCCGGACCGGCTTTCTGCAGCGCGTGGGCCGCGGGGCCAGAGTGCAAAAGCCCCTGGTGGATACCCGCCTGGAGAGCGCCATCGTCAAGTCTCTGGCCGAGTGCGGCATCAGCACCCAGACCGTGCGCACCCGCAGGGTGGGCGACTGGGTGCTGGGCGAGCTTCTGGGCGAAGGTCCCGAGTACCAGGACTACCTGGCCCGCCACGCCAGCCTCGAGACCATGCAGCGCCGGGTGCGCATCTACACCGCCGCCCTCAACGACAGGGCGGGCCGCGAGCGGGCCGCCCGGGCAGCCCGGCGTGAGTTTCAGCTGCTCGACGGCATCAGCCACGAGGGCATCTTGCGCCCCAACGACCTGGTCGAGAGCGAGCTAGGGCTGGGCCTGCTCTTCGACTTTTATCCCGAGGCCGTGCGCCTGGATCACTTCCTGCCCGCCGCCGAGCAGCTCGACCTCAAGACCCGTCTTGCGCTCTGGCGCCAGCTGGCCGACATCCTCCGCTACGCCCACGACCGGCGCATCCTGCACCGCTCATTGGCCCCCCAGAACGTGCTGGTCATCCGCCCTCAAGACGCTCTGCCCCGACTCAAGGTCATGAACTGGCAGACCGGGCGGGCCGAAGACCTGACCACCGGCACCCAGCACATCGAGGACCTGGTGGAGGATCTGACCACCGCCTACCTGGCCCCCGAGACGCTGACCGACCCCGCCTCCACCGGGCCGGCCGCCGACCTCTTCTCGCTCGGTTGCGTGGGCTACTATCTGCTCAGTGGCCAGCCCCCGGCCAGCTCGCAGGTGGAGCTGATGGAGAAGCTCTCGGAGTATCCTGGCCTGCGCCTGCAAGCGGTTCTCGACGCTTGCGACCAGGAGCTGTGCGAGCTGGTGGAGGGCCTGACCCATCCCGACGTCAACCTTCGCCTGGAGTCGGTGGCCGAGTTCCTGCAGCTGCTCGACCGGGTGGAGGCGAAGCTGGCCGGGCCCGAGCCGGGCGAAAGAGAGGTCGATCCCTTCAGCGCCGCCCCGGGCGAGCACCTCGGCCACGGCCTCAAGCTCGTGCGCCGGCTGGGCCAGGGGGCCATCTCCACCGCCTTCCTGGTGGAGCGCGGGCCGCGCGAGCAGCTGGTCTTGAAGCTGGCCAACAAGAGCGAGCAGAACCATCGCCTGGAAGAAGAAGCCGAGGTGCTCAGCCGCCTGAAAGACCGCCAGATCGTCGAGCTGAGAGAGCGCGTGCAGGTCGGCGAGCGCACCGGGCTTCTCCTCAGCCTGGCCGGCGAGAAGACCCTGTCTGAGTACCTGGCCGAGACCGGCACCATCCCCCTCGAGCTGCTGCAGCGCTTCGGGGATGACCTCCTGCGCCTGCTCCAGGTGCTCGAGCAAGAGGGGGTGTTCCATCGCGACGTGAAGCCGTCCAACCTGGGCGTGGCCCGGCTGGGCAAGAACGAGGAGCTGCACCTGATGCTCTTCGACTTCTCACTCTCCAGGGCCAGCCCGGGCGACCTGACCGCCGGCACGTCGGCTTACCTCGACCCCTTCCTGAGCAAGAGGAAGCGCTGGGACGTGGCCGCCGAGCGTTACGCAGCCGCAGTCACGCTCTATGAGATGGCTACCGGCAGCCTGCCCCGCTGGGGCGACGGCAAGAGCCATCCGGCCCTGGTGGAGTGCGAGCTCGAGCTTGAGAGCGAGCGTTTCGAGCCCAGCCTGCGCGAGAGCATGACCTGCTTTTTCACCCGGGCCCTGGCCCGCGACGCCAGCGCCCGCTTCGACAACGCCGAGGAGATGCGCCAGGCGTGGGGAGCAGCTTTCGCCTCGGCCCGCCCCACCCCGGACCGCCCCGTCACCGAGATCGACTGGCGCCGCGTCGGCCCGGACACGCCCCTGGCGGAGCTGACGCTCTCGGCCACCGCTCTGCAGGCCCTGGACCGGGCCGCTCTGATGACGGCCGCCCAGCTGCTCGCCTTCCCACGCTCGCGCCTGCGCAACATGAAGGGGCTGGGAGCCCGGACCCGACGAGAGATCCTGGAGGCCATGGTGGCTCTGGAGGAGGTGCTGGCCGCTCCCGAGCCCTCCCCCACCCAGCAGGCCGGGCTGGACCGTCTGGTCGAGCGACTGGTGGAGGTGGGCAAGCCCGGTGCCGAGCGCCTGCGCCGCGCCTTTCTGGGCCTGGAGGGCGAGCTGCCCCCCTGGCCCAGCCTGGCCGAGGTCGCCCAGCACCTCAACCAGGGGCCGCTCGAAGTCAGCAAGGGCATGCCTCCCACCCGCACGGTCTGGCGGGCGCTGGCCGAGCTGGCCGACCTGCGCGATCAGCTGACCCGACTGCTCGCGCCGCTGGGGGGCGTGGCCTCGGCCGAGGAGCTGGCGGCCGCTCTGCTGGGCCACTCGGGCTCGCTCTCCAACGACCCCGCCGAGCGCATGCGCCGGGCCCGGGCGGCCCTGCGCGCCGCCCTGGAGGTGGAAGCTCTCCAGGAGGAGCCCCGCTTCTCTCTGCATCGTCTGGAAACCGGTCTGCTGGTCTCGCTGGCCCCCGAGCATGTGGCCTACGCCGTGCGCCTGGGCGAGCGCGCCGATCAGCTGGCCCTGCAAGAGCCCCTGCCTGGCCGCCTGCAGGTGGTCAGCGAGCTGCGCGACGTGCCCCGCCCCGAGGGGATGGAGGAGCTGAGCGAGTCGCGCTTGCTGCGCCTGGCGGTCGAGACGGCCCGGAAGGCCACCCTCTCGAGCAAGAGCGAGCTCTACCCCCGGGGCATGGAGGCCCGCCGGGCGCTGGTGCTGGCCCACGGGGCCCTGCTCGGCGAGCTGCGTCTGCCTCCCGCCCGCATCAAGGAAAGGGTCGAGAGCCGCTACCCCGAGGCCCTCCCCCTGCCCGGCCGTCCCGAGCTCGACGCCCTGCTCACCGAAGCCGGACTGGACCTGGTCTGGAACGAGGCCCAGGAGGCCTACCTGCGCCGCGACGCCGACCTTTTCTCCTCGAGCAGCACGCTGGGCCGCCGCTCCACTTCGGGCCACGGCCCCCGCACCCTGACCCCCGAGGTGCTGGCCGCCCGCGAGACCGAGGAGCGGCTGACCCGGGCCCTGAGCCAGGGAGAAGCGCTGGTGCTGACCGCCCCCGGCACCGAGCTGGCCGAGGCCGAGAAAGAGCTCACCCACCGCTTCGGGTTGGAGGTGGTCTCGCTGGAGGAGAGGCTGCTCGGGGCCCTGCACCAGGTGGCCGAGGAGCGCAAGATCCCCTGGGACACCCTGGTGAAGGCCGACGCCGCCGGCCCGGGCAGCCCGCACTGGGACCGACTGACCCTGGTGGTGGGCTATGCCGCCACCCGCGTGGAGCAAGCTCTCCTGGCCAGCGAGCGCCCCCTCCTGCTCAAGCAGGTCGGCCTGCTCGCCCGCTACCAGCCCCGCCTCGAGCTTATCGAGCGAGCCCTGCTTGCCTCCGGCCAGCCCTCGGCCCCCCCGGCCGTGTGGGTGCTGGCCAGCGTCGCCCAGAGCGGAGAGCTGCCCACCATCGACCGGCGCCCCATCCCCCTTCCCCCTGCGCGCGCGCCCCTCTTCCTGCCCCGGGAGTGGCTGCGCAACCTGCATCGGGCCGCCAGCGCCTGACTGCTCGGGTCGAGGGCAGCTCTCCTGACAAGCTCGTTTCGGAGTCTTGAGCCTGGAGCAGGTCAGGGCCCACCGGGCAGGACCGCCCGAAAGACCTCCAGAGAGGGGACCGAAGCGGCCAGGACCGTCAGCTCCTCGAGTTGAGCGGTATCGAGCCGGCTCAGAGCCGCAGCCACCTGCGCAGGGATCGGGCCGAAACGGCTGGTGAGGATGCGGTTGATCCCCAGCGCAAGTCCCTGCTGAAGCCCCAGCTGCAACCCTTTGTCGATCCCAGCCTGCTCGATCATGGAAACGTACGGCATCTTGTCCTCCTCTTCATACTCTGCCAGCTTCTCGGCAAACTGTAAAGCCTGAGGGGACTCCAGATGGAGCAGCCAGTCGACCAGTCGAAACAGCCGAACGATGTCAAGGCGGGAAAAGTTGCGGCGATACAGGCTTCGCACCAGCTGCAGCTTGTGCTGCAGACGAAGGTGCGGGTCTTTCTGCGTGCTCTGGGTGAAAAGGTGGGCCGCCACAATCACCGCAAAGGGATTGGAGCTCTGGTCCAGCTCATCCAGCCGCTCGCGGTAGTCGGCCAGCTTGGCAACCGGAAACGAGAACTCCAGCCGGCAGCCGAAGGCTTGCCACACATAGCGGTCGGGCCGCCAGGTCGGGGAAGCGTCGGCCAGCACCGCCAGGCTGCATACCGGCCCCCCGAAGCGCTCGCGCACGCGCTGGTGGCCGATGAAGAGCCGCTCGGCAAAACCGCCCGTCCACTGGCTCTGCACCTCGACGTGAATCCAAAATCGACCCCGCTCGCCGGTAAAAAGACCGACCTCCACCAGGGCATCGGCCTCCCGCGGGCCCTGCTCGGCCTCCCGGGAGAGCTTGCGCAACTCGGTCTCCAGAAAGCGAACCTCCTGGCTCCAGTCCACCTGCGCTTCCACCTCGGGAAACAGCAGCGCCAGGAAAGGCTGAAGGAACTCGGCCAGGGCGTCCTTCCACGGAGAGTCGTAGCTATCGCTCACGAGCACGCTCTTTGATCGCAGCCAGGACAACCTTGGGGCTCCAGGGTCGAGCCCTCGTCGCCCGCTCTGCTCCGGGCCGCTCTTGAGAGAGATCCGGTCTTGCTCCTGAAACCGGGGCGATCAAGGACGCCGGAGAGGCGAAAGAGCTGTGAGGTCATAGCCGGCTCAAGACCAGCTCGACCAGGGTCTTCGAGCGCACGTCCGATGGACTGAGGTAGACGACCTCCATGCCCAGCTCGCCGGAGCGGAGGTGGTCTCGTGCTCCCCGATGCCCTTCCCCGTTGATCTCGACTGCAAAAAATCCCCTGCCCGCCATGGCCACGTTCACGTCCACTCGCCTGAAGCCAGCCGGCGTCTTGATGCGGACCTGGGGGAAGAACACCATCGGCACGGGTTTCTCGACATAAAGCGCGGGCCACAGCCTGCCACAGGCGCAGCGGTGGTCCCCGTAGGGGATGATGGGCGGACCCTCCCAGCCCAGGCGCGCGTGCGTGAACGGCGAGAAGCGCGCCCCCTGCGAGCTCAGGCCCACCCACCAGCGGGCCTCCTCGGAAGAGTCCGAGGGCGCCACCGCGACAAACCGCGCAAATCCCGGCTCTTGGAGAGCACCCCGAGCGAGGGGCTCGAAGCCGGGTTCCTCGCCGATGGCGGTGTGGATCCGGGCGGTCAGCGAAACGCTCTTCTCGGGCTGGTGCATTCTCGGGCTGCGCCCGAAGTGCTGCAAAAATCCGTGGGGGAGCGGGGCGAGCCCGTTGCGTCCTTGCTCTTGCCTGAAGAGCGCTCGGCCGAATCGTGAGGGGTCGCGCTGGAGCACCCGGGCGATTCGGGCGTGTTGCTCGCGGGTGGGGAGTGCCTGGTCACGCTCGAAACGCGAGATCTGTCGTTGAAGAATGTTCGTCGCCTCACCGAGCTGTTTCTGGGTCAGCCCGGCCTCGCGCCGGAGAGTACGGAGTAAGAATGCAAAGGAAGGTTCCATGCCCAGATTGTGCGCCGCGGAGGGCGCAAGAGTCTGGGGAGGGCTGTTGCCGCGAGGTTTCCAGCTGATGAAGATTGTGTAACCATTGTGTGAACGACCACCGTGGACGCGCTCACCTGGTGTTTTGCTCGCCGCCGGGCCTGATAGAGTCAGCCCGCAGGGGCATTCGACCATGGGTCTTGCGCGAGGCTCGCGGTGGCCTTCTCCTCATGTGCGGTGGCTTCCCTTACTCCTCGTGCACGTCAGGTCCAGTGAGGGGGAGTTTACGAATTCGGATCAACGTATCCCGAACCGAGATGATGGCCCCCGAGTCGAGTTGCGAGGAAAAGGAGCCAAGAACGTCGGCCAGTCTGGCATTGACATTCTCCCAACGTTCGTTGGCCAGGCGAAAGACAATCAGGCTGGGGAACCGACCGCCACTCGCAGCCAGGAGCTGAGGAAAATCAAGATCCATGGTCAAGAGGATCCGAGCCTCCCCGGCAGCCTTGGCGAGAATATCCGGATCGGGCAAGCGCTGAAGACCCTCGTCGCGGAGGTGAA
Organism: uncultured Burkholderiales bacterium; assembly: GCA_964471395.1. Lineage (GTDB taxonomy): Bacteria > Vulcanimicrobiota > Xenobia > Xenobiales > QWHO01 > QWHO01. The sequence goes on from CAYYHB010000032.1 coordinate 32,831, forward strand.
TCGCATCATGACCCTGCTCGCGCAGCCACTCGACAGTGCGGCGGGCCAGGCCCATGTCGGCCAGGAATCTCAACCAGCGGCTCTAGGAAAAATGCTCTCCCGGCTCAGCCAGGCCGCGTACTCGAGGGCTTGCTTGATATCTGCAGGCTCAAGGTCGGGATAATCCTCAATGATCTCGGCGGGGGACATCCCGTTGGCGACCAGGCTCAAGATCAGAGAAACCGGAATTCGCATGCCCCGCACGCATGCCTGTCCGGCCATGATGCCCGGGTCGAAGGTAATCCGATCGAACCCTTCAATGACAGCGGCCATCCTGTGAACTTCGACTTGAGCCCTGGCTTGGCCTTTGCCGCGACCGGGCTCCCGCGCACT